>JAYVXM010000313.1:0-5755 GCA_043785205.1 Bdellovibrionales bacterium | reverse complement strand
GCGTACAGGCGGCCATCGGCGGCGGGCTTGATCCAGGCGATGTCGTCGCCGACGGTCGTGACTTTCCAACCTTTCATCGCGGCGGGCGGAATCAACATCGCGAAATTCGTCTTTCCGCAGGCCGAAGGAAACGCGGCGGCGACGTACGTTTTCTTGCCTTCGGGCGATTCGACGCCGAGGATGAGCATGTGTTCGGCGAGCCACCCGTTCTTCGCGCCCATCGTCGAGGCGATGCGGAGCGCGAAGCACTTCTTACCGAGAAGCGCGTTCCCCCCGTACCCTGAACCGAACGACCAAACCTCCTTCGATTCCGGGTAATGGACGATGTACTTCGTATCCGGATTACAGGGCCACTTCACGTCGCGTTCGCCGGCCGTGAGCGGCTTACCGACCGAATGCACGCACCGAACGAAATCGCCGGAATCGCCGAGAACCTCGAGGGCGCGCTTCCCCATCCGGGTCATGATCCGCATATTCACGACGACGTACGGCGAATCGGTGAGCTCGACGCCGATCTGCGAGATCGGCGAACCGAGCGGTCCCATCGAGAACGGGACGACGTAAAGGGTGCGACCGCGCATGCAGTCTTTGAAAAGCGGGCTCAGCGTCGCGCGCATCGCGGACGGGGCCATCCAGTGATTCGTCGGTCCGGCGGTCTCCAGCGTCTCGCTGCAGATGAACGTCCGATCTTCGACGCGGGCGACGTCCGAGGCGTCGGAACAGGCCAGGTAGGAATTCGGCCGCTTCACCGGATTCAATTTCGTGAGCATCCCCGAGGCGACCATCTCATCGCAAAGGGTATTCGACTCGGCTTCGGAACCGTCACACCAAAGAACTTTGGTCGGTTGGCAAAGGTCGGCGATTTCTTGCACCCAAGCGAGGAGTTTCGCGTTCTTCGTATTTGGGGTCACTGACGGCATGGAAAAAGTTTCCTTTCGTAAGAGCGGCCTACCTCGGTCAGGATTTTCGTCAGTAGAACGTGTTTTAGGGCAAAACGCCAAATCATAAACGACGCCCGCTAACGCTCCGCAAGAGGCTCCGGTCGGGTCTTGGATGACACATTCCGCGTCCCTGAATCCCGCACTAAACTAGAAAGATGGGCACGCTTCGGGGTTTAGGGGTCGCTCTCGGTTTATCTCTTTTCCTTTCGACGACGGGATGTCTCAGCGTCGGTCAGGTCGATTCGTTAACGGTCTGCGCGCAAGATAGCGGAACGAATTGCGAAATGGGCGTCTTCAGCCCGGACCTTTCGTCCACCACTTCGCTCGTGGGCACTCTCGCCTACCACCTTCGCGGCGTGACGACCGCGCCCTACCCGTTCATCGAATACCTGCCCGGCGGATACTCCCCGAACTCGGGCAAGCGCTGGCCGATCATCATCATGCTTCACGGGCTCGGCGAAGAAGGACAAGGTTCGACCCAAGCCGACCTCGATCGCGCCGGCGTCCACGGCCCGAATCGGCGGATCCGAGAAGGTCGCCAATTCCCGGCGGTGATCCTCACGCCGATGGCGCCCGCTTGGTGGGACGATAACCTCACTTGTCAGTTCCTCGACTACGCGCTCGCGAACTACCGTATCGATCCCGCGCGCGTTTACGTCACCGGCCTTTCGATGGGCGGTGGCGGAACCTGGGGCATGGGCGGAAACTGCGCGCCTAAGATCGCGGCGATCGTCCCGATCGCGGGCGCGGCCGGCGCGAACGCGAATTACGCGGCGAACCTGTATAATAACCACGTTTCGGTCTGGGCTTTCCACGACCAGGACGATCCGACGGTCGGGATCGGAAATTCCGACGGTTGGATGGACGCGTTCGGCTCGCTCATGGGTTCGCTGAATACCGTCCGTTCGGGAAATCCGACGGGAAATCCGACGAAGACCGCGCACCAGCGGACGGATCACCTCTGGGAATGGCTCGATCCGATCGCGCCGACGAATCTAAATGGATTCGTCTATCCGCACGAGATCCATTACACCGTCTATCCGACGGGCGGCCACGACGCCTGGACGAAATCTTATAACGAAGAAGCGCTCTGGAACTGGCTCTTCGCCCAAGTGAAGCACTAGCTTCGAGATACTAGGCGAGCGGGAAGCCGAACACCTTTTCGAGCGCGTCCATCGCGGCTTGTACCTCGAGGAAAAGCTTCGGGTCGCCGAGGTCATCGAAAATGAGCCGATCGCGATAGTGCTTGCCGATCCACTCCTCGAGCGCGCGCTCACGTTCCGCCGTCAGCCACGCGCCGGGGTGGACGTCGGCCGCCTCCGCGTCGGTGAGTACGGCCCGCAGGCGGAGACAGGCGGGTCCGCCGCCGTTCTGCATCGACTCGCGAACGTCGAAGTAATGAACTTCCTTCAGGGGCGTTTTTCCGGACGCGAGGAGTCCGTCGATCGTCCGTCGGACGGTGTCGGTTTCGCGGCATTCCTCGGGACAAATCATCGCCATTTCGCCGGGACGGATGGTCACGAGTTGGGAATTGAAAAAATAGCTCCGGATCGCGTCCTCGAGCGGAAGATCCGCGTCCGCGATTTCGAGGAGGTGGAGGGGCGCGCCCCCCGAGACGCCAGCCCACGCGCTCCGCACGGAAGCGAGTACGGCCGCCTGATCGGCGTACGCCCGCTCGTGGAGGAGGAAGACGTTCTCGTTCGTCACCGCGACGACGTCGTTGTGAAAAACGCCGGCGTCGATCGCGTCGGGATTCTGCTGGATCATCCGCACCCGCGCGTCGTCGATCCCGTGAGTCGTCTTCACGACCCGGGACGCTTCGATCGACTGGCGCGCCGGAAATTTCTTCGGTTTCGCGAAACCGGCGTCCTGGAGCACCGAACCTCCGAAGACGAAGAGTTCGAGTCCGGGCGCTCCGTGCGTCGGCGCGAGGCGGGAGTGGTTCGCGGCGCCCTCGTCGCCGAATTGCGGGAGGACCGGTTCGTGGTGAACGAAGGACGGGCCCGCGAAGATCGCGCGCAAATTCGCGGTCGTCTGCTTCGGCTCGAGCGAGCGGTGAAACTTCGAGCTCAGGTTCGCGGCCGTGAAATGGGCTTTCCCGTCGACGGCGTCGCACGAGGGCGCGAAGGTCGCCGCGTTCGCGACCCACATCGACGACGCCGAATAGCAGGCCGAAAGGAGCTGGGGAACCGCGCGGAACGCCTTTTCGATCACGGACGGGTCGGTTCCGGTAAATCCGAGGGCGCGGAGCGTGTCGAGCCGCGGCCGCTTCAGCGGCGGAAGAATCCCCTGCCGAAGACCGAGATCCCGGAGGCGGCCCGCCTTGGCCAGTCCCTGAAGGGCGGCTTTTTTAGGGTGGGAGACGAGCTTCGCGTTCCGCGTCGAGGCGACGTTCCCGAAGGAAAGTCCCGCATAGTGATGCGTCGGTCCGACGAGGCCATCGAATTGGGCTTCACGCATGGCCGGAGTTTCGCACGCAGAGCGAAAAAGGTAACCCCTAAACTCTAAAAAAGAAGCGGGATTCCCCTCCCCGCTTCTGAGGAGAACCCCGCCCTAAATGCCATCCCCTGAATTCAAGGTTGGCAAACTTCCTAAAGGGATCGATTCACCGCCACCGTCGTCGTGATCGTCGTGAACGGGGCAGGACTCGGTTTGAAATTCCCGAGGGCGAAGAGCGCGTAAAGACCGGCCGCTAGTCCAATGATCGCAATCCCGTAAGTTTCGTCCCGCATTGGCTCCAGGCCTCCTTCGCCCGTCCCTCCATTATGCGGAGGGTGTGCCAGGTGGTTTTTTTCGGTGGAGGCAACCTTTTCAAGCACTTACGGCGGGGCGCTTCGCACCGCGGGAACGGCGAGGGGCGAAACGTCACCGGAAGGCTCCCCTTTCCTGAATGCTTAGGCTAGCTTGGGAGCCGACCTGAACCCCGCTTTCCCTGTAACCCTGTAACCCTGTAACCCTGTAACCTCCGGCCCGGCCGGTGCGTACCCCTGGTGTGACCGAGAATGAATGGAAAACCCGCATTGAACGCATCGGAGCAACTCACGGAGAAAACGACGGACGATCGGAATCTCCCGCTCGAGGATCGGCTGAAAAGCCGGTTTCTCGCCGGTGGCTCGGGCGACGTTTCGGCTTACCGGGAATTCCTCGAACTGACGGCGAAGATCGTGCGCTCGAACCTTCGGAAAACGATCCCTGCCGCCCGCTCTCATTCGCGCGACCTACTCGAGGACCTCGTCCAGGACGTGCTGCTCGCGATCCACCAGAAGCGGCATACCTTTCGCTCCGAATATCCCCTTCTTCCTTGGCTCTTCGCGATCGCGCGCCATCGGTGGATCGATATCGCGCGGATGCTTTCCGTGCGACCCGACCTTCTGAACTGGGCAGAATCGGACTTCTCGTCGCTCGTCGATTCGGACGCCGAAGAGCGGACGGAACGCGCGGAAGCGGAGTTCGAGGCGAAAGCGAAGGTGGCCGATATGCTTGAAGCCCTTTCCCCGAAGCAACGGGAACTGATCCGGCTCGCGAAACTCGAGGAGCTTCCACTCGCGGAAGTCGCGGTTCGCCTCGGCATGAGTCTTTCCGCCGTGAAAGTCGGCGTACACCGGGCGATGCACAAACTCGCCGAAGCCGGAGGGCCACGAAAATGAGCGAATCCGGACCTCTGGGCGGGGGAACGCCGCCTCGGACCGAAGACCTGATCGATTTTCTCGCGAAGGATTCCGCGCGAACCGCCGAATCGAATCTCGCGCGTGTCCGCACGATTCGGTTCGCCGCCTATTCCCGCACCTGGCTCCTCGGCGCGGCGCTCGTGCTCGCGCTCTCCTACTGGCTCCTCCCGACCCGGGACGATCTTCGCGAACGGCTCGGCCAGTTCGACATGAGCGTGCTCTTCCTCCTCTGGTCCGCGGCGACCCTCCTGCCCGCGATCAAAGTCTACAGTCTCGCCTTTCCCGACGGCCAGCTCGCGAGGCCGATCCGGAAGCTCGCGCGCTTCGCCGCGCTGCCGCTCGCGCTTCTCGCCATCTTTTCGCTCGCTCATCTCCGCTTCGAGGACATCGGGTTCCAGTTTTATCGCGAAAGTTCGTACCTGAACGGCGGTTGCGGGATGGTGATCCTCGTCGCGGGGATCATTCACGCCTCGTTTCTTTTCTCCTGGATCCGTCGGGGCGCCACGACTTCGCCGGCGAGCGCCGGCGCGTGGGCGGCGGTTTCGACCGCGTCGTTCGCGTCTTTCGTCGTCCAGTTCGCTTGCGCGAACGAAAACCCGATCCACGTCTTCCTTTGGCACTTCACGCCGCTCTGCCTGCTTACGATGGTCGGCGCGTATTCCGCTCGTCGCCTCCTCCGCTGGTAGCCCTCCGAATCCGGCGGGTAACCTTCGGGCCTCTGAGCGCGTAGTCCTCGGGGATGGATGCGAATCTCGCGGTCAAACCCCCTAAACTTTCGAACCTCCGGATCGCGGTGATCGGGAGCGGCGTGTCCGGAATGACGGCCGCCCACCTCCTCTCGCGGACGAACGCGGTCGATCTCTTCGAAGCCGATTCCCGGCTCGGCGGTCACACCGCGACGAAGGACATCGAGGTCGCCTCCGGCCGCTACGCGATCGACACCGGCTTCATCGTCTTTAACGATTGGACCTATCCCGATTTCATCCGGCTCATGGATAAACTCGGGGTGAAATCGAAGGCCACCGAAATGAGTTTCTCGGTGAAAAACGCGCGGAGCGGCCTCGAATACAACGGGGCGGGCTTCGCCCACCTCTTCGCTCAGCGCCGAAATTTGGTCCGGCCCTCCTTTTACCGCATGCTCCTCGA
>JAYVXM010000312.1:0-1682 GCA_043785205.1 Bdellovibrionales bacterium | reverse complement strand
CGGCTTCGCCGGACCGTAGGGCTTGAACTGTTCTGTTCCGCCTGCCCGCCCCGAGCGGTCCTAGAACTCAAGGATTCAAGTTTCCCGGCCGGCCGTCCGATGAGCCAGGAAGGGAGAAGTCTCGATGGAAAAAAAAGTTACCGTTACCCTGACAATTGGGTTTTTGATGGGACTCGGATTCGCGTCGTGCGCAAGCGTCGATAGCGACCGGTCCCTCGCCAGCGATGGGCGCACTCACTACGCGAAGGCCGCCGATCACGCCGAAGACAAGATCGAATGCCTCGTCGGCGAAGAGCGCAATGAAAACGGCGACTGCGAACGTCCGCACGACTTCGATCGTCCGTTTCGTCGCGGCGGTCGCTAGGTCCTGGCCCCCGTGAACGCCGGCGTGCTCTGATACCGGTGTAGCCCCCGTCGAAAGATCCCCGCGCCCAGTCCGAAGAGGAGGAACGCCCCGCTGGCCTCGGTCGCGAGCGTCGCCGCGTCCGGATGGAGGAGAAATCGCGCCGGAATCACTCCCACCGCCGTCACCGGCGCGAAGAGGAGGAGCCACTTCAGCGAGTCGCCAAGCGAATCGAAAACCGGATAGCTGTTCACGCTGATCACCATCATCACGAGCGTATTCGTTAGTCGTTCGTTTCGGCGAGCCCAGAACCCTACGCTCCCGATCAGGATGAAGATCCCGCTGAGCGCCGCCGCCGCGAGCGCGCTCATGAGAAGTCCCTGGAGGAAGAAGAGCGGGCCGTACTTCACGGTCGCGAGGATCACGAGTCCGCCGAGCCCCATCACGAGGTCGCCCCAGGCCGGAATGTAGGATTGAGTGATCGACGTCATGACGAGGGCCGGCCGCGGGGTCATGAGTGCGGAATCGAGCCCCCCGCCGTCGATCTGGGATCCGAGCTCGATCCACCCACCGAGGAAGATGTGGAGGAAACCCCACGCGGTCATATTCACGAGGGTCATGCACGCGTAGGCGGCGCTTTGCTCCCCGAGTTCCGGACGTCCGGCGAAGAGCATGGCCCAAATCGTGCCGAGCGCGATCGCGTTGTTTACGAGCATGCCGAGAAACCCGCTCCAGAAATGGGACGGACTCGACCAGTGGGCCCGAAGGTGCGCGCGCGAGGCGAGGATCCAAAGTCGAATCATTTACCCTCCCCACGCTTGGAAATTTCGTTTTCCCCGGCGATAGGCGAGGAGAAGGGAGACAAAGAGGATCGCGTCGAGCGTGAGGACGCGGGCGATCCAGAGCCCGAATCCCATTTCATAGAACTCCCCGCGGACCGCGAAGTGAGCGGCTTGGAAAAAAAGATCGGATCCCGGAAGGCGGAGGAAGAGCGAGCGAAGCGGTTCGCCGAAATCGCTAAGCGGCGCGAAGACGCCGCCGAACGAGAGAAAGAGCTTTCCGAACGGGAGCACGAAATAGTCGGTCTGGGGAAATGAGAGACGAAACGAGCTGAAGAGGGCGGTCAGGAGCGCCTGGGGAACGGCGAGGAAAACGAGGAGGAAGAGCACGCGGGTGAGGAATCCGGGGAGCGAGACCGGGATCGAAATTCCGAACGCCTCGACGATCGGAAGCATGAGGAGGAGGGTAAGGAGATAGGCGAGGCGGGCACCGAGCGTCGCGCCGATATTTCCGAAAATCTCCCGGCCGATCCAGGAGCGCGGCTTCGCGAGGAAAAGGG
>JAYVXM010000311.1:0-5756 GCA_043785205.1 Bdellovibrionales bacterium | reverse complement strand
TTATCGCCGCTTTGGGTCAACTTAACCCCCCGACATTAGGAGGTCGTATGAAGCTTTATTATTCTCAAGGTGCGTGTTCGCTCGCTCCCCACATCGTTCTCGAAGAACTCGGGATCCCTTACACCGCTCAGCAGGTCGTCATGGACAAGGGCGAGAACGAACGCCCGGAATTTCTGAAACTGAACCCGATGGGCGCCGTGCCGATCCTCGAACTGTCGAACGGCGAGGCGATCACCGAAGGCGTCGCGATCCAGCAATACTTGGCCGACCTCAAACCGGAAATGAATCTCGCGCCGCGGAACGGTACGTTCGAACGCGTGCGCCTTCAAGAATGGCTGAATTTCATTTCGACCGAGCTCCACAAGAGCGTCGGCGGACTTTTCGCGGTCGCGGCGTACGCGCAAAACCCGGCCGCGCAAGAAGAAGTGAAGAAGAACATGGTCGAAATGGCTGGAAAGAAACTCGACATCGCCGATAAAAAACTCGGTACGAAGAAATTCGTCCTCGGCGACACCTATTCCGTCGCCGACGCCTACCTTTTCACGATCTTCGGATGGACGAACTACGTCGGGCTGAAGGCCGACAAGTGGCCGAACCTCGTCGCTCACTCGAAGCGTATGATGGAACGTCCCGCGGTTCGCCGGACGATGGAAATCGAAGACCTTCTCTAGGACTTCCTTCGGTCGATCGTTATCGTATTATAGAGGGCCACGCGATTTCGGATCGCGTGGCCTTTTCCTTTCCCATCCGCTAGGATGGCCGAAAGATGCAAATCACCTCGAACGATTTCCTTCTGATCGGACTACTCGTCTTCCTGGAAGGAATTCTCTCCGTCGATAATGCGCTCGTCCTCGCGCTGCTCGCCAAGCATCTCCCGAAAAAAGAACAACGGAAGGCGCTGAGCTACGGACTGATCGGAGCCTTCCTCTTCCGATTCATCGCGCTCGCGATGGTGAGTTACCTCGTCAAATGGACCTGGGTGAAGTTCGTCGGCGGCGGCTACCTCCTTTACGTCGCGATCAAACACCTTTTCTTCGGAGTCAAACCGGGTGATCGGCAACCGAAAACGACGGGTTCGTCTTTTTGGCGCACCGTGATCGCGATCGAGCTGACCGACGTCGCGTTCGCGGTCGATTCGATCTTAGCCGGCATCGCCCTCACGCCGAAACTCTGGATCGTATTCACCGGCGGCGTGCTCGGGATCGTCCTGATGCGGTTCGCGGCGTCGGCTTTCATAAAACTCATCGAACGTTTTCCGCGCCTCGAAACGACGGCCTACGTCCTCGTCCTGATCATCGGCGTGAAGGTGATTCTCGAGGCGCTCCGCCTTCCGGGTGTGGATTTCCATTCGCCGCAAGCGCCGTCGTTCTGGATCTTCTGGTGCCTCATGACGGCGGGAATCACGTTCGGCTTCGTGCGGAAGAAACCCGCCGCGAAGTAGTCGACTACTGAAAATGAGTCGATCCGTCAGACCTTTGGCGTCATCGGCACATGGGCGAGAGAGGCCTCTTCGAGCCGCGCCAGAAGGTCCGCCATTCCGAACGGCTTTACGAGGTAGCTCGAGACACCCGCCCGGCGCGCTTCCTCGATCTGTTTCGGATCGTTGTTCGAGGTCATCATCACCATCGGCAGCTCGCGGGTCGCCGCCAGCGAGCGGATTTGGCGGACGAACTCGATTCCGCTGCGACCCGGAAGATTCCAGTCCACGAGCGCGACGCCGACGTCGCCCTTCTTCACGAGCTCCGCCGCCATATCGGCGTTTTCCGCCTCGACGACGTCGGCGAAGCCGAGGTCGTTCAGCATGCCGGTGACGATGAGGCGCATCGTCGGAGTGTCGTCGATCACGAGGATCTTGCGGTCGGTCATCCCCGTTAGTTTATCACCATATCCCGCGGCGCCGCCTCCAGTTCCCTCGGAATTCGTCCGATGAAAGAGCGTAAACTCCGGATGAGCGTTGCCAAAAGCTTGACGCCGCTCGGAGAAAAATCGGGGACTGAATGAAATCGAAAGTATGGCTCTATCAGATTCCGATCGTCGCGCTCTTCACGTGGGCCTATTGGATTCACGAAGCCGGAATTCAGGGTCGCCTCGAAAACGCTTTCCTCCGGGAGACCATTTTTCCGAAACTCGTTATGATCGCGGGCCTCCACACGAACCTAAAATTCGGCATGCGCGGCCCCCAGCCCCCGAAGAATAAAATCGTCGTCGTGGAGATCGATAACGACTCGATCGACGAATACGGCCGCTGGCCATGGCACCGCGATAAGACCGCCCTCCTCGTCCAGAGCATCTTCGACTCCGGCGCGAAGTTCGTCGCCCTCGACATCACCTTCTCCGAGCCGGATCGTCGGGTTTCGGACGATCTCGAAACCTTCCTGAAGGAAAAGAAACTCACGGAAAACCTGGACGCGTTCGAAACGGACCACAATCTCGAAACCGTCTTCGCGTTCAACTCGGGGAAAGCGGCGCTCGGATGGATGGCAGCCCGCGATTGCCAACCCGCTTTCCAGGCCTCGAATCCCCTGCTTTGCCCGGTCGGCGAAGAACAAGCCGCGAACGCGCCGAAAGACATGGCGAAGTTCGCGATCAAGGACGTCGAACTCGTCCGTCCGCTGGATCTTAAAAAAGTTCCGCTCGTCTACGTGGCCGAATTCCTTCCGAATCTGAAAATTTATAACGAAGCCGCCGAACACGCCGGCTTTCTCAATACCTATCCCGACCACGACGGCTACATCCGTCGGACCCAACTCGTCCTGGTCGGGGCCGACGGTCGGCTCTACCCTTCGCTCGCGCTCGCCACGGCCGCCGCCGTACTGAACGATAAGATCGAAGTGAAGATGAACGCGCGGCAGACGATCGATTCGTTGAGATTTCAGAAATCCGGTCGCACGATCCCGATCTCGCCCCTCGGGATGATGGAAATTAATTTTCGCGGGCCGACCCAGGCGTTCCAGTACATCAAGGCGCGCGAAGTAATGTCTCCGGACGAAAAGATCAGCATCGAGGTGAATCGTCAGATCGCGAGCGTCTCGAAGAAAGACCTCCTGAAGGACGCCGTCGTTCTCGTCGGCCTGACCGCCGTCGGAGTCTTCGACATGCGGGCCTTTCCGTTCGACTCGACCGAACCCGGAGTCGAGGGTCACGCGAACATCCTCGATAATCTCCTCTCCGGCGACATGCTCCGGCACGGCGAAGCGGCGACGAGCACCGCCTGGCTGTATATCATCATGATTTTCGGCGCCTTCCTCTTCGCCTACGCGGTCGAGCGTCTCGAGTCGATCCCGGCGATCCTCCTTTTCATTACCGTCATGGGCGGCGGCTTTTACATCGACCAGAAGGTCCTCTTCGAGTCGAACGAGAGCTGGAATACCTCACTCCTCATGCTCGAGATCTCGATGATCTTTCTCTTCACCTTCGCGGTGAAATACGTCCTCGAAGAGCGGGGGAAAAAGGAAATCCGGAACGCGTTCGGCAAGTACGTCTCCCCGGCCATCATCGAATCCGTGATGAAGGATCCGTCGAAACTCTCGCTCGGCGGCGAAAAACGCGATCTCACGATCATCTTCTCGGATATTCGCAGCTTCACGACCTTCTCCGAAAAGATGGACGCGAAGACGCTTTCGACCTTCCTGAACGAATACCTCGGGCAGATGACCGACATCGTATTCGAGACCGGCGGCACGCTCGACAAGTACATCGGAGACGCGGTCATGGCGTTCTGGGGCGCTCCCCTCGACCAGCCGAAACACGCCGTGAACGCGTGCGCGGCGGCGATCAAGATGCAGCGGGCCCTCAGCGCGCGCCGACCCTACTTCAGGGAAAAGTACGGAATCGAAGTGAACGTCGGGATCGGCGTCCATTCCGGACCGGTCGCCGTCGGGAACATGGGTTCCGAGCGGATCTTCGAGTACACGGTCATCGGGGATCATGTGAACCTCGCGTCGCGGATCGAAGGGCTGACGAAGGACTACCATTCGAAGATCCTCACGACGCGCTCGACGATGGACCTCATCGGTTCGAACGGCGAGCCGCTCCCTCCCCATCGCGTCCTCGATTTCGTGAAGGTGAAGGGGAAGAAAGTCGCCGTCGAGCTGATCCAGGTCCTCGACATCGAAATGCCGAAGGACGGCCTCGAAACCTTCCTGAACGCGCGCGAACTCTACGCCGCCAAAAAGTGGGACGAAGCGATCGCGAAGTTCGAGATTTCCGCGAAGACACTCGCCCTCGACGGAAAAGAAGACGAGATGTCGCACGAGTTCATCGAGCGATGTAGGGAATTCAAAGTGAATCCTCCGGCCGCCGACTGGGACGGCGCCTGGGTCATGACCACCAAGTAGTAAGAAAGAGGCTATGGCGGGACCGTCCGGCGCGCGCAGACTGCAAAAAGGCGACCTCCTCTTCAAAGAGGGAGATAGCTCTAACGCGATGTATCTTATCCGTTCGGGAATGGTGCGTATCTTCAAAAAGAAGGGCGACCAGCAGATCGAGATCGATACGCTTCGCAGCGGGCAGATTGTCGGTGAAATGGCCTTCCTCGACGGAAACCCGCGCTCCGCATCGGCCGAGGCCCTGATGGAGACCGAACTCGTCGAGATTTCGAAGTCGATCTACGACACGACGATGATCCAAGTTCCCGAATGGCTGAAGGTGCTCCTGAAGGCGATCGTCGCCCGGCTCCGCTCGACGACGACGAAGATGAAGAATCTCGAAACTTCCTCGAGCGAAATGAACTACGCCGACGGTCGCCGGAATTTCATCTTCCTCGGCGTGCACGACTGCCTGAAGATCTCCTCCGCGGTTCTTCTCGTCGCCCTGAACTCGAAGGAGGACCTTCCGGAAGGGAAGCGGATCAAGATGGCGTCCCTCGAACGCTACGCGAACCAGGTCATGGGTATACCGGTCGCGAAGGTGACGAGCTTTCTCGACATCCTGAAGCAGTCGAACGTCGTCCACATTTCCGAAAATTCCCAGGACGTCGCCCTAAAGGATCCGGTCCTCCTCGAAGCGTTCATCCAGTACGTCTGCGACGAAAACCTCCTCGAGCCCACGAAGCGCCACGATATCTCGATTCGCGGTTTCCTCGTCATGGGCTTGATCGCGAAACATCTCGAGAAATTCCCGAAAGACGAAGCGTCAGGGATGTCGAACGTGAACGTCATGGAGATCGTGAAACTCGAAACGAACCCCGCCGGGAAAGAACCGTTCCGGATGGACGAGTTCATCGAACTCGTGAAGCTCGGTTACGCCTCGAACCTTACGGTGATCTCCACCGACAAGCAGACGACCCTGATCGCCTCGGACAGCTTCCGACGCTCGTACCGGGTCAACCGGGTTCTGAAGATCATCGAAGCGATGAACGAGGAAAAACAAAAAAACGCGTTAGGATACGCGAAATAGCGCACCGCTCCGTGACCCGCGTCTTGACGTCCCCCGCCGCGTCCTATATTTCCGCGGCATGAACCGACACTTCCCGCGCTCCGTTTCCCTCGGCCTCGTCACGCTTCTCGTCGCCGCGAACTCCGCAAACGCGATGTTCATTGATCGCTTCGTCCAGCGCTGGAAGGATGCACGCGCCGAACGCCATGACGTCGCGCTCGCGAACCTCCCGCTCTTCGATTCGAACTTCCTGAAGTACCCCGCGAATAACGTCTTCGCGAGCCAGGGTACGTTTACTCAGCGCGTAAACCACTTCGATGCGAACGATACGCGCACCTTCGCCCAACGCTACTGGGTGAACTCCTCGTACGCCTCGGGCT
>JAYVXM010000310.1:0-5757 GCA_043785205.1 Bdellovibrionales bacterium | reverse complement strand
GAGAAAAGCGAAGAGCAGTACGAGCGCCGGCGCGAACGAGGGCTTTCCGCCGCGGACCGCGTCCATCGCGAGAACGACGAGCACGCCCCCGGCGTTTCCGGCGAGCATGAGCACTCCCGTCGCGGCGCCCGCGCGTTCCGGACCGGCGACTTCGGCGCTTCCGTCGAGGAGCAGCGCGAAAGCCGGGAGAAAGAAGAAGCCCTGGAGCGCGCTAAAGACGAGAACGGTTGAATAGTGGGTCGCGTAGCAAACCGGATAGAGCGTCGCGACCGCCGCCGCGATGCTCGCGATCATGAGTGGCCGCCGTCGCTTCAACTTCTCCGAAATCGCGGGAATCACGGCGGCCCCGACGATGCCGCCAAAAATCAGCACCGCGCCGACGTTTCCGGCCTCGGCGGAGCCCATCCCGTTCGGAGCGAGGATCGGTTCGATCCAGGTCGTGAGGCCGTTGAAAAAGCCGAGGCCGAGGAAGGAGATCGCGAAGAAGAGGAGGAGAGTTCGATTCCGAAGGAGCGATAAGATCCCGGGATTCGCCGCGGCGGGGCCGGTTTCGAAATTCGCGGCGAGCGGGTTTTCCTTCCCGAGGAGGTAAAAGGCCGCCGCGACGAGCGCCGAGAAGAGCGCGAACGCGCCGAGCATTCCCCGAAATCCCAAAGCCTCGACGAGGGGCGGAGTCACGCCGAGCCCGAGGGCCATCCCGATGAACATCCCCATCGTACCGAGCCCGGTCGCCAGCGCGGCTTCTTCCGTCGGAAACCAGTCCGCGACGAGCTTCGAAATTCCGTTGATCACGAGGGGCTGGGCGACGGCGATTCCGACCTGGCCCGCGAGAAGGGCCCAGAAATTTTCCGAGCAAAGGCGAAGCGCCGCGAAGACGGCCATCAGTCCGGTTCCGAGTCCGACACCGAAACGGAATCCCCGGCGATCGATCAGATTTCCCGCCGGAATCGAAAGGCCGACGTAAACGAGGGGAAAAACCAAGATCAGAAGCGAAGCTTGGGACTCGCCGATCCCGTATCGGCTTTCGACGAGGGAAAGGATCGGCGCGAAATTCAGCCAGAGCATCTGGGTGAGGGCGGCGGCGAGGATGAAAACGCCGAGGACGATCCAGCGGGCGGGACGCGGCGAGGAATGGGTCATGTCCTCATTCTATTTGGAACATTTTCCTTTTGCACAACCCGTAACGTCACAATCCCCGAAGGGCGAGGCGGTTCGGATAGATTTCGAACGGGGTGTGCTCGAGGACTCGGCCGTTAAAGGAAAAAGGAAGGTCTGACGCGAGGAGACTAGGCCCGAAACCCACCGAAAGCGGGGCCCGCGTCTATACAACCCCCCGAGTTTTCTCTAGAATCGTGGACTATGGCTTCAGATCTCTCTTCGGTGAAAACGGTAAAACGCACGGTCCGGACGCATGACTGCGGGGCCCTCCGGGCGACGGACCTCGGGCAGGAAATTCAGCTCTGCGGATGGATCGCGAAACGCCGCGACCACGGGGGACTGATTTTCGCCGATCTTCGCGACCGCTTCGGCCTGACCCAAGTGACGTTTGACCCGGCGATCGCCGAGGGAAAGGCGGCACACGATACCGCGGGCCGGCTTCGGAGCGAATTCGTGATTTGGGCGAAGGGAAAGGTTCGGAAACGGCCGGACGGCATGACGAATCCGAAACTCGCGACCGGCGAGATCGAAGTCCTCGTCACCGATCTCGAGATCCTTTCCGAGGCGAAGACGCCGCCGTTCGCGATCGAAGACGATACGGACGCGTCGGAAAACCTCCGGCTGAAGTACCGGTACCTCGACCTTCGGCGGCCCGCGCTCCAGCGGAACCTCCTCACCCGCGCGAAGATCCTCGGAATCGTCCGGAACTATCTCGATTCCAACGGTTTTTGCGACGTCGAGACGCCGATCCTCTATAAGTCGACGCCCGAGGGCGCGCGCGACTTCATCGTTCCTTCCCGCATGAATCCGGGCACCTTCTACGCGCTCCCGCAATCGCCCCAGACGCTGAAGCAGCTCCTCATGATCTCCGGCATGGACCGCTATTACCAGATCGCCCGTTGTTTCCGCGACGAAGACCTTCGCGCCGATCGCCAGCCCGAGTTCACCCAAATCGACATCGAGCAAAGCTTCATGGACGAGGAGGCGTTCTTTCCGATCCTCGAGGGGATGATGAAGCGGCTCTGGAAAGAGACGCTCGGAATCGAGATCGAGGCCCCGTTTCCGCGCATGCCGTACCGCGAGGCGATGGAGCGGTTCGGATCCGACAAGCCGGACGTCCGATTCGGGCTCGAGCTGAAGGACCTTTCCGAAATCTTCGCGAAATCCGAATTCCAGGTCTTCAAGAACGCGTTCGTGAAGAACGGTCGGGGAATCTCCGGCTCGATTCGCGCGATCGTCGCGCCCGGCGTGGCCGATCAGTTTTCGCGCAAGGACCTCGACGAGTTGACCGCGTTCGTCGCGCCTTACGGAGCGAAGGGTCTCCTCTGGATGAAAATAAATGCTCCCGGCGCAGAAGCCGGAGAAGTCCAGAGCCCGGCGGCGAAGTTCTTTTCCGACGCGGAGAAGGCCCAGCTCAAGTCGACCCTCGGACTGAAAGCGGGCGACCTCGTCCTCTGCGTTTCCGACGCGAAAAACAAAGTCGTCTTCGACGCGCTCGGCGCGCTTCGGCTCAAGGTCGGTGAAAAGCTCGGGGTCGTCCCGAAACCGGCCGACCATAAATACGCGTTTCTCTGGGTCGTGAATTTCCCACTGATGGAATACGACGACAAGGAAGGGCGGTTTTTCGCGGCCCACCACCCGTTCACTTCGCCGCGCCCGGAATTTTTCGACGACTTCATTCACGGCCGTAATCTCGACGCGATCGAAGCTTCGGCCTACGATATGGTCCTGAACGGCGTTGAAGTCGGCGGCGGATCCCTCCGGATCTACCGGCCCGACGTCCAGAGCGCGATGTTCAAGCTCCTCGGCCTCACGCCGGAGGAAGCGAAGGATAAATTCGGCTTCTTCATCGAAGCGCTCGGTTACGGTACGCCCCCGCACGGGGGCCTCGCGTTTGGCGTCGACCGCCTCGCCGCGCTGATCTGCGGCGCGAGCGCGATCCGCGAAGTGATCGCATTCCCGAAAACGGCGAGCGGCGCCGATCTCATGGCAGACTCGCCTTGCGCGGTCACGAAAGAGCAGCTCGATGAACTCGGAATTTTCGTCCGCCAGCCGCCGTCGGGCGCTTGAGCGGTTTAGAACCGAAGTTTTCGATTTCCTCGTCATCGGCGGCGGAATCACGGGCGCGGCCGTGGCTCGCGACGCCGCGTCGCGAGGACTGAACGTCGCGCTCGTCGAACGCGACGACTTCGCTTCCGGTACGAGCTCCGCTTCCTCGAAGCTCGTCCACGGCGGGCTTCGTTACCTCGAAAACTTCGAGTTCAAACTCGTGTTCGAGTCCCTTTCGGAACGCGCCCATCTCATTCGAACCCAGCCGAACATGGTTCGCTGGTTGAAATTCTATCTTCCCGTCTACGCAAGCGACGCGCGCGGGCGGGGCCTCATTTCGATCGGACTCTGGCTCTACGATCTCCTGTCGCTCTTTCGCGCGCCGCACTTCCATCGGCGACTTTCGCGGGAACAAATGCTCGCCGAACTGCCGAAATTGAGTCCGGACGGACTCGTCGGCGGCTTCACCTATTACGACGCTTCGATGTGGGACGACGTGATGTGCGTCGAGAACGCGCGGGCGGCGCATGACCTCGGCGCGGCGATCGCGCCGCGGGTCGAGGCGATCGAACCGGTATGGAACGCACGGAAGCGGATCGACGGCTTCCGTTGTCGCGACGGCGAAACCGGCGAATCGATCGGCATCCGCGCGAAGCGTACGATCGTCTGCGGCGGGCCGTTCACCGATCTCCTCGGCGAAATCCTCCTTCGCGGAGCCCCTTCCGAGGAGGCGGCGAAGTTCGCCGAAAAAAACGGCCATTGGCGCCACTGGCTGAAGCCGTCGCGCGGAACCCACCTCGTCTTCGCGAAGGATCGTCTGCCGGTCGCGGGCGCGATGCTGCTCTCGAATATCGAGGACGCCCGCGTTTCGTTCGTGATTCCGCGCGAGGATTTCGGCCCTGGCGTCGTGATCGTCGGAACCACCGACGCGCCTTCGCCGCCGGATCCGGCGGAAGTGCGCGCCGAGGATGAGGACGTCGCCTATCTCCTTCGGTTGCTCGCGCGGTATTTCCCCGAGGCGAAACTCGGGACGGCCGACGTGATCGCGAAGTACGTGGGCGTCCGCCCGCTCATGGATCCCGCGTTCGGCCAATCCACCGGCGAAGGCGGCGGGAGCCTCGCGAAGGTCAGCCGCGAGCACCATATCGGTCGCGGCCCGGGCGGAACCACGGTCGTGGCCGGGGGAAAGTATACGACCCACCGTACGATGGCGCTCGAGATCGTGGACAAGGCGCTCGCCCATTGGGCGGATGATTACTGGCGCGAACTCGCCGACCGCGTGCCGGCGTGGCGGAGGCCCCGGACGGACACTTCGACTAACCCGGCGGTCACGCGGGAGGCGGTCGCCGCGTTTCGGGAGACGATCGCGCCGGCCATTCGTGCGGGAAACGTCGATCGGACGGCCCTCGAGGAACTCGTCGAACGGTACGGCGCGGACGCGCGCGAAGTACTCGAGCTCCACGCTCTATATCCCGAATCCGGTCCGAGCCCCGAAGGATTTCCTTACCTCGAGGCCCAGCTACGTCATGGAATTCGCAAGGAAATGGTCCTTCGGCTCGAGGATTTTTATTTCCGCCGAATTCCGTTATACTTATGCCGGAAGGACCACGCCGAGAGCTGGATCGAACCGCTCTCGAAGGTCTGGGCCGACGAACTCGGGAAAGCCGAGGCCGCCCGGCTTGACGAATGCGCCGAACTCCGCGCGAAAATCGCGCGAAGGGATCGGGGCTATCACTGAAGGGAGCGTCGCATGGGTGAACCGATGAAGGCTGCGAAAAACGACGGCGGGGGGGCCGCCGCTCAGAAGTTTCCGGACCGCTTCGATACCTTCGAGGATTTTTATCCGTACTACCTGAACGAACATCGGAACCGGGCCTGCAAAGTGCTCCACTTCGTGGGGACTTGCCTCCTCCTTTCGGCCACCGTCGGAATCGTCCTTACCGGGCATTGGCATCTGGTCTGGCTCATTCCCGTCTTCGGGTATGGATTCGCCTGGGTAGGCCACTTCGGATTCGAAAAGAACAAACCGGCGAGCTTCAAGTTCCCGTTCTATAGCCTTCGCGGCGATTTCGTCATGTTCTTCGATCTCTTGACCGGGCGTCTCGGTTTCGCAGCGAATGCCGAACTCAAACGGAATTAATCGAACCTTGGGCACGCTGCGCTGCCACTCAGCGAGCATCGTGACGCACGCCAAGACGATCAGCGTCGAGATGCTGCGCAAGGTCTTGACGAGCGGGTCGCGCAGGAGCACGGCGACGATGGCGGCCGCGATGTCGACGTGTAGCATCTCGCGGAGCTGAGTCGAGGCGCTCGAGACTGCGCGCCGCGCGAGGGCGTCGAGCGCCAGGAACGGCTGCGCCGCAAACCAGCAGAGCATCGTGGCAGCCTTGACGAGGCCGAAGCGCGCGACGGCGCAGGCGAGCAGCAACGCGACCAGCGCGGCGTCGGCGTGCCACGGCAGAGCAAACCCGACGTCTCGGGCCGGGCTGCAGCGGTGGAGCCGCTGCCTCGCGCCGAGCGGCGTCGACACGCAGTTTGCGGTCAGCTGCA
>JAYVXM010000309.1:0-5759 GCA_043785205.1 Bdellovibrionales bacterium | reverse complement strand
GCACCGGAACGACCGATCGCCTTCGCGGATCGCTCGTCACCCTTGCGAGCGAGATCTTCGCGGACCGCTTTCAGCCGGAGGTCTACCTCGTCCGGGCGATTTCGAATTTGAAGTTCTGTTTCTATCCGGACGTGGAAAAGGATTTCGCGCTCTTCACGAAGAAAAATCGCTCCTTCGCGACGGAGATCGACGGCGCGCTCGCGAAGAGCGAATCGCCGACGCCCCATCACCTTTCGAACTACGCCGTTTGGGCGAAGGATGCGGTCGCGGCGCGTGCACGGGAAAGCGCGCGGGTCGGAGAATTGTCCCAGCTTTCGATTTCCGCGGTTCTGCCCGCCGTCGGCGTCCAGAGCCACTGGCAGGAGGCTGCCAAAGCGCTCGAGCGTTCGAGCGAGCAAGCGAAGAAGATGCTCGCCACGGAATACCGGAACGCCTGGTCGGCGGATCGAGTGGCCCTTCGGGAGGCGATCCGGAAAATGCAATTCGTCCGGGTCGAACTTCTCTCCCAGCTCGCGATGGCGGCGAGCGGCGATCAGCTCGGCGTGACCCAGTCGGCGGCGGCGCGCGAAGCGCCGAAGCTCGAAGCCGATCGGAAGGACCAGGTTTATCCATTCGAGGGCGTCGTCTGGTCGGATGAACTCTTTCGGCTCCGCTCGCTCGCGCGCGGGAAGTGTCTCGGCCAATGAGACTCCTCCCCGCCGCCCTGACGGCCGTCCTCCTTCTCGCGAGTTGCCAGGATCAGAATTTCCTGAATTATAGCCGGGAGAAGGCGCGGAACCCGCTCCTCGAGTGCAAATGTCCGGGCGGTTTCACCGTGAATCCGGGGGCGGACGGGTGCGGACGGGAACTGAAGGCCGATCCGACGAGCACCGGTACTCCCGAATTGATCGAGATCGGCGACACCGACGGGTCCTATCTCAGCCAGCGACTTTATTTCGCGAACGGAGACGCCTCCACTCAGTGGCCGTTCGCGCTCGAGCCGCGCTCCGGCGCGATCGACGCGACTCTGCATCCGCTTCCGGAGGCGGTCACGCCAATGGCCCCATTCTGGCGAAATCGGGTTCTCGCGCCGGATCGGATCTCGATCCGTTCGACGCCGTACATCTGGCACACGAAAACCGTTTGCGTGGATCTTCCGAAGGAGAAGCTCTATACGATCTTCATCGGGGGCGATAATAACTGGAATTTGAAAGTGGACGGCGTCGATTACGCGAAATGCACTCAGGAATATTGCTTCGTCGACGGACGGTTCATCGCCCAGACCTTCAAGTCGGGAAAGCACCTCGTGGAGATGAAGTATTTCGATCAGGGCGGATTCGGAGCGCTTTGGTACGAAATCTACGATCAGCCGCTGGATTCCGTCCGCGCCGCCACCCAGGCCGCTGATTTGAAGATCCTGTTTTCCACGAAAACCCTCGTCGGTCAGCGCTGGGATTACTCCGGCGAGATTTGTCCGCCGGGTTATGCGTACGACGTCTGCGCGAACGACCACAAATGCACGAAACTGGAAAAGGCCGCGTGTTTGTAACCTTTTCGAAGTCGAAGGCGAAGTGCCCGTCCGGAACTTTGATTGGGGGATTGTTGTTCGTCCTCGCGACGAGTCCGTCCGCGTTCGGACTGATCAAAGGGTACCGGATGAGCGGATGCGGGGATAAGAACGCCGTGGAAGCGCGGATGATCGAGAAAGTGACCTCCACGACCGATCTCTGTGGAGCAAGCAGGACGGCGGTCCACACCGGCGGGACGACCTGCCGAACGGATTCGAAGGCGAAATGTCCCGGCGGGGGCGGCCTCGTCTGTATGACTCAGTTTTCGTGCGTCGACGCCGGGGCTCCGGCGCCGCTGGCCACTTCGACCGGAGTTTCGAACCCGACGGGCGACGTTTCGGCTCCCGCCGCGCGAGTCGCACCCGCGCTCGACGCGGTCGCGCCGTCGCCCTCGCGATCGGCGAATCCGAATTCCGCTCCGACATCGATGCCAGCGCCGCCTCCGACTCTGGCGCCCATTTTCGCCCCGTCTTCGACCCCGACGCCCCTCTCGAGCCCCGCCTTCGCTCCTCCTGGAGCAACCCCGAGGCCGACTTCGGCCGGCCAAACCGGATCGGTGCCCACCCCCCGCGGAACAAGCGCGCCGCCCTCGATCCCGACCCCGACGAGCTCTTTGGTGCCGCGTTGACCGGCGGCCCCGGTGAACCCTATTCCGGGTTAGGGCTTTATGGGTCGGCCCAAGCCAAGATGGACAAGTAGGGCGCGATCCCCGAGAATCGGGGGACGATGGTAGGCGCACAACCGACTCCCTGTCCCGCACCGATTTTGGTCGTCGACGACGATGACGATATTCTAAAGATGACCTCGTTCGTGCTGAAACAGCTCGGGTACGAAGTCGCGACGGCGAACGACGGAGCGCGAGGCTTGGCGACGTTACGGGCCGGTGTCGTCGCCCCTTGTTTGATCCTCCTCGATCTGATGATGCCGGGAATGGACGGCGCCACGTTTCGGAAGAAGCTGCGTGAGATCCCGGTCGCATCGAACGTACCAATCGTCATTCTTTCGGGGGACAGCGGGCTCGCCACGAAAGTGGCCGAACTGGGAGTCGCGGGGTTCGAACAAAAACCGATCAGCGTGCAAAGGCTCGCCGCCGTCGCCGCGAAGTATTGTCGCCCCGCGACCGGATAAGGGCGCCGATGTCGAAGTCTCAGGGAGGATTCGCGGAGTCGTCGATGGCAGAAGTCACCCTCCGCTCGGTCTACGATTCGGCTCCGATCGCGATCGTTTCCGTCGATTCCGCGGGCAAGGTCATGGATTCGAACTCGGCTTTTCAGAAGTCTCTCGGTTATTCGAGTGCGGAGCTCGCGGGGATGCATATTCTCGAATTCAGCCATGAGAGCGATCGAAAGCACGTCGCGGAAATTTTCGCGAGCCTCGTGGAGGGGAAGGAGGACCTCGTCTCGTTCGAGAAGCGGTGCTTGAGAAAAGACCTTTCCCTCGTCTGGGGACGTTTGAACGTAGCGGCCGTGCGTGATTCACGGGGACGCTTTTCGCGCGCGATCGTCATGATCATCGACATCTCGCCGGAAAAAACGGCGATCGAAGACCAAGCTTCGGCCCTTTCGCTCCTCGAAGCGACGATCGACGCGACGGACGAGGGTCTGCTCGTCGTGGATGTGGCCGGGAAAATTCTGAAGAGTAACCGCCGATTCGCCGAGCTCTGGCAAATGCCGGCGGAACTCCTCTCGTTAAACGACGATGAAGCGTTATTAAATTACGCCCAAAACCAACTTCTCCATCCGGAGCATTTCATCCCGAAAGTGCATGAAGTTTATGCAAATCGCGATATCGCGATTTCCGATATCCTCGAGTTTCGGGACGGGCGAGTCGTCGCGCGGTCTTCCCGCCCGTATCGCCTCCGCGACCAAACCGCCGGGATCGTCTGGAGTTTTCGGGATATCACGGCGCAGTCGAGGGCCGAGGTCGCCCGGAACGAAGCGTTTCTGCAGGAAATTCGGGCGCGAAACGAAGCCGAGACCGAGCGTCGTCGAGCCGAACGGATCTCGGAAGCCAGTCGACTCCTCGCGGAATCACTCGATCTCGAGACGACGATCCGGACGATCCAGGAGATCGTCGTGCCCCGAATCGGGGATTGGTCGGCGATCGGAGTCCGGGAAGGGGAGACCGGGATGCGTCTGCTCGGATTCCGAGTCGAGCCGCCGATGGCCGAAATCGCGGATCGTATTCAAAACCTTACGATCCTCGACCCGAACGCGCCGGAAGGAATCCCCCGCGTGATCCGCACCGGCAAGGCGGTCCTTTATCCGACGGTCACCGAAGACGATCTGAAATCGGAAAACGGAAGCTGGCCGATCATCGGAACGCGCGATCCGGAAACGCTCGCCGCGGTACGGAAAACGGGACTCTGCTCCTTCATGATCGTTCCGTTGCTCGTGCGGGGGAAGGTCATCGGCGCCATGTCGATCGGGAGTACCCAGGCCGCCCGGAAGTACGGGCCCGCCGAGCTCCTCCTCGCCGAAGAAATCGGCCGTCGGAGCGCGATCGCCATCGATAACGCCGTTCTTTACCGGGATGCCCTCCGAACAATTCAGGTGCGGGAGGATTTTCTTTCCGTGGCCTCGCACGAACTTCGAACGCCCCTCAGTCCTCTCCGGATGCAGTTCGAAATGGCCCATCTTTTCGTGAAGGATCTGCCGCTGACGATTGCCAAGCGGGCTGATTTGCTTGCGCTAATGGAAGGCGCGAGTCTTCAGATGGATCGTCTGCTCACGCTTGTGGACAATCTCCTTGACGTCTCGCGGATCACCGCCGGTCGCTTGAAACTTCGGCTCGAGCCCTTCGATCTCGCGGCTCTGGTGGCCGAAGTCGTGCGGCGCTTCGAGCCGATGTTTCGGAAAGCGGAATGTACGCTGGAGATGAATCTTCCCGCGCAGGTGGACGGATATTGGGATCGTTCCCGGATCGATCAGGTCGTCTCCAACCTCCTTTCGAACGCGATGAAGTTCGGCGCCGGGACGAAGATCGGGATCGAGCTGTTCGAACGGGACGGGGAAGCTCATCTCCGAGTGAGCGACGGCGGGAACGGGATCGCTCCCGAGGACATCGGTCGGGTTTTCGAACGTTTCGAGCGGGGTGCCTCGGCGGCCGGCACGCACGGCTTCGGCCTCGGTCTTTATATCTCGCGGGAGATCGTCAGCGCCCATTCGGGAAAAATCTCGGTCGAAAGCGAGCCGGATCGGGGGGCCCGATTCACCGTTCGGCTTCCGCTTCAGCATCGGCCGTAGCTCCGAATAAACTGGCCCCTCACGCTGCTGCGGGTAAGCCGCTGATTGGGGTAGGGTTCGGGGTGGCAAAGGTCTTATGAAGCGCAAAGCGGCAGTCGGGATTTGGGCACCTGGATTTCATCCCGCCCCAAATTCAAGAAAGGCGCCTACTATCGCGCGCCTGAGTTAAGCACCGCCCGAAAAATATGCAGGCTCGGGGGCCAGTTTAAACGCTTTCCTCGCCCTTTTCGGCGAGGTGTGTTAATTCGCCGGCATGGTGACGACTCATTCTAATTCAGTCGCCGAAGTTTTACGGGGCTATTATCTTTCGCGACGGAAAGGAAATCCGGCGTATTCGCTTCGCGGGTTCGCCAAGCGGATTGGCGTTTCTCATACGACGCTCGTTCAGACGTTTTCCGGAAAGAAGCGGCTTTCCGCGAGTCGGACGCTGGCGATCGCGGACGCGCTCGATCTCAGCGCCGACGAGCGCGAATATCTTTTTCTACTCGCCGAGGCGGAAAATCAAGTCGCGTCGCCGCTCCAGGAGATGGTCGAGCTCAAGCTGTCGGCGATCGAGCTGAAAGACAAGGCGGACGTGCTCGGAGCGGACCGTATTTCCTTCTTCGACGAGTGGGAGCACGTAGCCGCGTTCACGGCGCTCTCGCGGCGGGCCTACGGCGCGAGAACCCTCGCCGAATCCCTGGACGTTCCCGAAGCGCGCATGGAAATCGTGCTCGAACGCCTCGTGCGACTGAAGCTGATCGAGCGGAGCGCCGGGGCGATCTTCTCCCGCCCCGGTCACGCCCGAGTGTTCGCGTTCGCCGGCGAGAAAAACGAATCGCTGCGCTCCTTCCACCGCCAAATGCTTCGGCGTGCGGAGTGGGCGCTCGAAAGCGTTCCGATGGCAGAGCGATTTTACGGCACGGAAACCTTCATTCTCGATGAAGAGCACTTCCGAAAGGCGAAGGAGCTCGCGGATCGTTTTTTG
>JAYVXM010000308.1:0-5797 GCA_043785205.1 Bdellovibrionales bacterium | reverse complement strand
GGCCGAGTCGAGAAATTTATTGCAGCGCATTAGCACCACTACTCCCTTGCGTTCGGGGTCCCGCCCGCATAACACTCAGGGTATGAAAAAGTTGAAGGCATTGATCAAGCAACTGCTTAAGGGCAGCGGCCGACTCGCCCTGGCCTAAGCCAGTCTCAAAAGCTTCGCGTCGACGTCGAACACGAGCGAAGTGCAATCCTGAGGAGGCAAGTCCTCCGGATCGATCATTTTCTTTTTCACCCGAAACACGAGTTCGTTCGTCAAATCGGCCGAATCCTTATCCCGGAGCGGATCGAGGAGCGTCTTCGCTTCCACGAGGCCGCCGCACGCCTCGATGAAGCCGTCGGAGAGCAACACGATCCGGTCCTCCGGCTCGAGGATCACCTCTTGTTCCTGAAACTTCGTCGGATCCGCGTTCGCGACGCTGAGGGACTCCCCATGGGCGGCGTGGATCTCGAACCCCTTCCCCTTGCGCGCGTGGAAGAACGCGGTCTGGCCGAGATGGAGGTACTTAAAACGGAAATCCTTCCGGTTCAGGATGCCGTAGAAAATCGCTAGGCGATCCTTCTCCTTCAACCCGAGTATGAGTTCGTCGGCGATGAGCTTCACCGTCTCGCTCGCCGGTCGCGCTTCGTCGCGCGAGAGTTTCATCGTCATCCGCATAAGGGCGGAGAGGAACGCGCTCGAAAGCCCGAAGCTCGACGAATCCGACATGAGGATGGAGATACGCGAATTGTCTTTCGACTCCGCGAGATCGAAATGGTCCCCACCCTTGAGGCCCGCGAGGAAGCGCGAGCGGATCTGCAAACCCCGCACGGCGGGATAGCGATTCGGCAATCGCGCCTTCTGGAGGCGTTCCGCGAGCTTCACGTCTTCGTCGAGTGCGCCGAGGAGCTCGTTGAAGGAACGGTGGAGTTCGCCGACTTCGCTCCACATGCGAAGGTGCTGGTGTAGGCGGAACTTGCTCTCGAGCTCGGCCCGCCGAAACGGGTAGACGACGAGATCATCGACCTTTTCGGCTCCTTCGCCATCCCAGTCCCAGACGCGCGAGTCGTCCGCCCAAATAAGGAAAACGCTCCGTCCGTGACGATCGATCGATTCGAGGAAACGCCGGAGATCGGAGTGGGCTCCGTCGACGAAGAGGATCGCGCCCCAGGTTTCGGGCGTCCCCGCGTGCGCTTCAGCCCACGAATAGGCGCTCGCCTCGTCCCCTAAAACTTTCTTGAGCGCATCGATCCACCGTTTCTCCGTCGAAATGGAATCTGCCGCCACCGTGATCGATCGATCGTGCATACCGGTTCCTTTTAGAAAGCCTTGAAGAGAAACTGAAACAAGTAACGCAGATCCCGGACGGGCTTCGAACCCGTGCCGAGATCCTCGCTATACCAAGCGAAATTCACTTCCGCGCGGGAAGTCCGAAGGCCGAGGCCTGCGGACGGATAGCGACTGCCGAACCCGGCCCGGAGATAGATCCGTTCCATCGCGGTGAACTCGAGACCGGCCGCGAAATGGGAAATCAAGCCCGCCCCGGAGGTGTTCGTCGCGTCCCGGTACGCGAACTGGGTCGAGAGCCCCCAGCCGCCAGAAACCTTCGTGAGGAATCCGATCGAGGAATCGAGCGACATTTTTTCATCCGGAATCGATCCGGACGGATTCTTCGCGGCCACGACCATCGGCGAGCCCGTCAGATGGAGGCCCGCGATGTTCCGTGCGACGACGTTGATCGAAGGCTGGTACATATAAGGCAGCGTGAGCGCCATGCCGAGGTTATGGGAAAACCCCTTCCCTTCGGCGATCCCCTGACTCCAACCGAGATTCGGATTGGTGGCGAGGGTCGTGATGTCGCCCGAAGCTTGGTTTACGTACTGCATGACGTAACCGATCCGGAGGACTCCGGACGCGAGATTCAGACCGTAACCGGCGGAAGGAATAAACTGGTAGACGGTGCGATAGCGGATGTTCGTCCCGTCCGTCTCCGCCATCAGTCGGGATTGGTAGAGGGCGCCGAATCCGAACCCTTTGAAGGCGAACGCGGGAAGGACGGCGAAACCGCCGCCCGGGTTGGTGTTCGGAGTTTTCGCGAGCGTCGACTGGTACCCGCTGAGCGACTGAAATTTATAGAAATTCGTGCCGAAACTCTTCGCGAGCTTGTCATTCGTCTGGACCTGAGCGTTCAGCGGTTCGAAGGTCGCCGCCCGGATTTTCCCGAGACCGGCCGGATTATAGAAGAGCGCGTCCGCCGCCGTGTCCCCGAGTCCGATGTAGGCGTCGCCTAGGGCCGCTCCCCGTCCCGAAGTGTACCGAGATCCGGGAATCCGGTCGCCGCCGGTCGCGAGCGCGGACACCGGAAAGGCGGCGGCGACGAGAAGTCCGAGGCTAAATACTCCGACGGATGATTTGGGGTTCATGGGTGCTTCCTTGCTCCACCCTTCCGTTCGGTTTTTCGCGCCGCCCGAATAACGGCGGGAATTTGCCTAGCGCTCGGAAGACGCACGAAACGTCATTCCGCTGACTCCTCTTTTTTGGAAGGCGCGTTGAAAGCTCAATTCCCTTCCGGGTTCGGTCGATAAAGAAGGGTAATGGCTTGGAATGACATCCCCGACTGGGCCGAAAAAGTGATGTTGAGCCTCTTAGTCGCGCTAAAAGAGCGCGACCCGTACACCTATGGCCATTGCCGGCGCGTCGCCCGGAACGCGACCCTCCTCGCGAAGGCGGCCGGCCTAAATGCCTACGACCAGAAGGTCATCGAGTACGCGAGCATCTTCCACGATCTCGGGAAGATCGCGATCCCCGACGCGATCCTTCTGAAACCCGGCCGACTCTCGGCCGAGGAACAAGCCGTGATCCGCGTCCATCCCATCAAAAGCGCGGAAATCCTCGAACCCCTCTCCCAGATTCCGTTCTTTCGCGATCTCCTTCCGGGGATCCGCCACCATCACGAACGCCTCGACGGAAAAGGGTATCCCGACCGGATCGCCGGCGATGCGATTCCGGTTTCCGCGCGAATCATCCTGATCGCCGACACTTTCGATGCGATGACGACGACCCGGCCCTACCGGCGCGGATTACCGAACGGTCACGCCTACAAAGAACTCCGCCAGTTCGCCGGACGTCAATTCGACGCCGAGCTCGTGAAGACCTTCTGCGAATCCCATCGCCACTGGGGCGAATACGAAGAAGAGATCACCGAGGAATTCGTGACCGCGCACTTCAAGCGCGCGGCTTGATTACGCGGCTTCCGGTTATTCTTCGTATTTGTAGCCGACGCCGTAGATGGAAATGATGTGTTTCGTGAGCGACGGAATTTTCTTTCGGAGCGCCCGAATGTGGACATCGATCGTGCGGTCGTTCGTTCCGTCCGCCCCGTCCTTCCAGACTTCCTTCAGAATCGCGTCCCGGGAGACGACGTTCCCGAACTGACTCGCGAGAAAACGGAGAATGTCGAATTCGGTCAACGTCAGATGCGCGCGTTTTCCCGCGTAGGAGACTTCGCGCGTATTCGGTTCGATCCGAAGGTCGCCGATTTCGATCGGAGAAACTTCAACCGAAGCCGCCTTCCGCAAGCGCGCCTGGATGCGGGCTTCAAGCTCGCGAAAATCGAACGGTTTCGTCAGGTAGTCGTCCGCTCCGACACTGAGTCCTCGGGTGACATCGGCCTGGCTGTTCTTCACCGAGAAAAGGATGAGCGGCACGCGCTTCGTTTTTTCATCCTGCTTCATCAGCGAACACGCGTCCAGGCCCGAGAGAATCGGCAGAACGACGTCGAGCAAAATGAGATCGGGCTGCTTGTTACGCGCGAAATCGATGCCGATGACCGCGTTTTCAGCCGAGAGAATATCGTACTCCTTCGAGAGCATCGTCTCGAGGAACTTGCGGGTCTCTAGGTGATCTTCAATGAGGAGGATTCGCGCTTTCTTCATTTTACTCTGTAAAGAAAAGCTAACACGTCCCCGGAGGCGTGGAAAGCGGGCGATTTTTTTAACGAGTCAAAGGGCTGACGGCGAAAGTCAGCGTTTCTTCGGCTGGAGGTTCGCCGAAACTTGTTTCGTGCGGTTCTTCTCGATCTCGACGGGGATTTTATCCTCGAGATCGAGCGTCGCGTTATAGAGCTGGAGATCGAGTTTGCCGACCGGAACCGGCATCATCTCGAACGGCGCGTAGCGGTGGCCCCAGTACTGGCCGTTGATGAAAATTTTCGTATCCGCGCCCGGCGTGGAGCGCACGGTGAGGAATCCACGATTATCGGTCGGAGCGACGTTAGCGACTTCGCGAACGTGATCGGGTTCGAGGCTGATTTCTTTCAGATACTCCCCGGTCGCGGCGAGGGAGCGGGAGTCGATTTTGAATTCGCTCCGGAACGTTTCGAAGCCTTGGCGCGTGACCGTCAGCTCGAGCGGGGAGTCCGTGCGTACTTCCATGATCGGATTCGCGGGATCGACCGGAAGGCCGTTCACCGAAATACGCGTGCCGGCCCCCTGCGGAAAGATATTTAACCGGAGTTTCGCGGGAGCCGTATTCGCCGCGGGTTCCCGGTTCTGCACCGGAAACGTCGGATGATCGGGATCGGGGTTCGGTTGCGTGTCCGCGACTACCGGCGGAGCCGGCAGATGGGAACCGAGAAGGTGCGAAAGGAGCGGAACTTCGAACCAACCTAGGCGCGGAGCGCCCCACGAACTGACGAGCACGAGCGCGGCGATCGCCGCGATCTTCCCCATGCCGAAACCCGAGGAGCTTGGCGGCGGATAGTAACCGCCGGTCCGTCCGAGCGACGGATTCGTCTTATTATAGTTCCCGCCGCCCGCCGGAACGGAGCCCGGCGCCGGGATCGCGATCCGGCTCGCGCCGCCGGTGACCGGACGGGGCGGAGTCGGCCGCGAAGGCCGTTCCATCATGAGGGGGGCCTGGTTTTTCGCGTCGTCATCTACTTTCAGCTCGATCGGCTTTTGCGGGAGTCCGGTCGGGCGCGCGACGAAAGTGGTCGTTTCTTCCCGGCGGCCATTCCCCGACTCGGGATTCGACGAATTGATCTCTGGAATTTCGTTCTGGAGGAGCTGCTCGACCCGGTCGTTCAGCCGCTGAATCTTCTTCCGATCCTCGACGATCTCGCGCTGGAAAAGCTCCTTCGAGACGTGGGAAAGGTCGCTCGAGGAAAAGTCCGGGGCGTAGGCGTTCAGGAATCGCCGAAGGGTCCGTTGAAGTTCTTCTCCGGTTTGGTGCCGCTTTTCCGGCGATTTCGAAAGGAGCTTCATGACGATCGCGTCAAGTTCCTTCGGAACGTTCGGATTCAGTTCCGACGGCGGACGAACCGTCGTCGAACAGCTCTCAATCATCTTCAGGACGGCGAGATCGTTATCGCCCGCGAAAAGTTTCTTCCCGACGAGGAGCTCCCAGAACACGGTGCCGAGCGCGAACAAGTCGGTGCGCCCGTCGAGCGGATCACCCGAAATTTGTTCGGGCGCAAGGTAGCTCGGCTTCCCTTTGATCACGCCCGCACGCGTATGCTCGCTGTTGGTGGTCGCTTTCGCGATCCCGAAGTCGATGATTTTCACGGAACCGTCATAGGAGATCAGGACGTTCTGCGGGCTGATGTCGCGGTGAACGACGTTCAGCGCGTCGCCGCTGATTTTATCTTTGTAGGTGTGCGCGTAGTGGAGTCCCGAGGCGGCTTGCTCGATGATATGCGCGGCGAGTTCGACCGGAAAACTTTGGCCGAGTTCACGGAAGCGGTTCAGGAGCTGGCGAAGATTCTTCCCGTCGACGAGCTCCATGGTGATGAACGGTTGGGATTGCTCCTCGC
>JAYVXM010000307.1:0-1694 GCA_043785205.1 Bdellovibrionales bacterium | reverse complement strand
CGACCCTTCGAAGAGGTCGTGGCTGAGAAGGGCATTTTCGGGAATCCGCCCCGCGAGCGACGCTTCGAACGCGTCGACATCGTAGATACCCTTACCGGTGAAGCTGCCTTCGCGAAAAAGATCCTGGTAAACGTCGGAGACCGCCGACGCGTAGGGATCAACTCCGCATTCGCCGGAGAAAAGTTTCTGGTAAATCGATCGTTCGTCCTCGCCCGGAAGCGCGGAGGTAATCCGAGGTTGGAGAATCCCGTATCCCCGAGTCACCCGCTTCGTCTTCGGATCGACCTGGGCATGATTCAACGGGTGGCTCAAAATCCCGACGAGTTGGGTGACCGCGCCCTTCGGAAGCTTCGTATCGGAGTCGAGCGTGATGACGTACCGGATGTCCGTCGGCGGACGGCCGCGGGAATCCTCAAAAAGGAAGGAGTTGGCGTTATCGCCGCGCAAGAGGCGATTGAACTCCATGAGCTTCCCGCGCTTCCGCTCCCAGCCCATCCACTTTCCCTCCGCCGGATTCCACTGTCGTCGGCGATGAAAGAGATAAAATCGCGGCGTCCCGTCACTACATTTCTCGTGGCGATCGTTCAGAACCACGATGCTCTTCCGAGCGAACGCGAGTAGCGCCTCGTCTTCGGCCTGGAGTTCGACGTCGGCGTCCATCCAGTCGGTGAGGAGTGCAAACACCGTGTCCCCTTCCGGATTCGCGAGATAATGGACTTCCATTTTCTCGATTTGGGCGACGATTCCACTGACGCGCGTAATGAGGGTCGGAATCACCACGAAGGTCCGGGCGTCCGCCGTCGGACCCTCCAGGTATTCGATTCTCGGAAGTCGCTCGGGCCCGAAAGTCGTGGTGACGAAGCGGTTCACAAAGGCCGACGCGAGCTCGAAAGCGGGGAAAAATCCGAAAAGCGCGAGAACGAGCCGGAACGCGATCCCGGGCCCCGGCGCGACGAAAAACGGAATCGCGAGGAGCGTGAGCGCCAGAAAGCCGAGGCTCGCGAGCAGCGCAAACGAAGCGTTCTCGAGATACCATTGATGGCCACGTAAACGTAGGGGCCGGCGGAAATGGATTTCCCGCTCGAATTCGGAACGCCCCGGACCGACGAGGAAATAGCCGGGGTCGGCCTCCGCGCCGCCTTTGGCCCGCCGCGCGAGATCGAGCGCCGACCGCGCGACCGTGAGCTCGTCCTTCCGGGAACCCCGCGCGAGATCTTCGACGGCGTGGCGATAGTGATCGCGCGTATTGAAATCCATCCGGCCGAAATTCGGATGCTCCGTCAGCATTTCGTGGACGAGGCTCACTCGCTCGAAGAAATCAGGCCAGGAGACGCTCGTCATCGACCGGAAGCTCGTGATGATATTCCGGACGGTCGCGTTCGTCGCGGCGACGCCCTGGTGGATATCGGACGCGATCCGGTCGGCGGTGACGTCCTCCCGAACGAGCTGGGCGTTCAGCCAAGCGAGGGCCGGAGTGGAACTCGGGTCGTGGTAGCGAAGCCGCTGGACGAGTTGGACGAGAAATGCGTTTCGATCGAGCAGGCGATCGAACTGATCGAGGGACTTCGTCGCCGAGTGATCGACCTTCACCTCGGGAACGAGTCCGAGGGCCTGGTCGGCGACGATATCCGCCGCGCCCCGCGCGTCGTGCGCGGCGACGATCCGGACCGCGATCCGGCGAAGATTTTCGATCA
>JAYVXM010000306.1:0-5798 GCA_043785205.1 Bdellovibrionales bacterium | reverse complement strand
TCGGATTAGCGCTCGCGCTCGCGGTCGTCTTACCCGAGACTTACCGCCGTCAGTGACGGCGTTTTCGGCGCGCGCGGTGCGAGGCGGTCCGCCGACGTTTCCGTACGGCGTATTTTTCCGTGATCGACGGTTCGAGCTTGTGCGGAGGAAGCGTCGTCTGGGCGATTTGCACGCCCGAGGCGAGGGTATCCGTCGCGGCCGCGCCGGTGGCCGGTCCGTCGACGATCGCGGCCTGGGCAGTCGCGGGGGCGATGACCGAGGCGGCGGCGCCGGCGACGATCGAAGCGACTCCGCGCTTACGGATCGGCGGGTCGAGCTCGGCGGCGTTTCGGGCGGCGTCGTCTTCCTCGGTGGCCGCGAACGACGCGGCGACCGGATCGGCTTCTTCGGCCGCTTCGCCGGTCGCGTCGAGCGCGTCCGGAGCGGTGGATTTCGCGATCGAGACATCGCCCTCGTCGCCGGAATCTTCGTCTTCTTCGAGATTCGGATCGGACGCGCAGCCCGGAACGCCCGGGCCGCTGCCCACGCGGACATGGAAATGGTCGCGGTGGCCGCGGACATGGCGGACGTAGCGACGAAGTTTCGTCCACTCGGGATCGGTCTGAGCGTAGCGCTCGAGCGCGCGAATGTGCTCCTTGTCGACGAAGACGATCTTCACGCAGGCGAAGGGGTTCTTGAAGAGCTTCTTGAGCAGCCACCAGTTCGAAGCCACGTAGAACGTTTTCGTAAAGTGTTCTTCCGGCGCGTGACCGGCGTGCGGATTGAAATAAGCGAAGTCGATGTCGACGCCACCAGTATGGGATTTATGCGCGCGCCGGCCGGCACGGCCGGAAACGCAGCCTCCCCGGGGTGCGGAGATATCGCCGACGATCAGCCGCGCCTGATCGAACTCAGGCTCGTGGAACTCGCGCTTGATTTCGCGTCCCATCCACTCCATCGCGCCGACCATCGGGTCCGTCCCGAAATTCGAACAGCGCGCTTCGTTCCGAATCGAGATCCGATTCGCGGCGGTCGGGACGAGCGGACGCCCCTCGACGAGGAATCCGTTCGAGGGGCCGCAAAAGGACTGGCCGCCTTTGCTCCCCATCGACTTCGCGATGTTCTCGAGCGCGTCGACTTTTCCATCCTTCACGCTGGCGATATAGTCTTTCTGCGGGCCCGTCATTTCGTCGCAGAACTGCCACTTGACCCGATTCGGAGCGCAGCCGACCGCGCGGCGGCGGCCGCGGCCCCGGAAAGTCGCCACTCCGCGAGTCACCGCGTTCGAGCAGCAGCGGTAACCGCGAAAGCCGAACTCGGGATTCCATTCGGAACAAAAGTCGACCGGCGGCTCGCCGGGGGCGGCCGGAAGGTATTCGCTCAACGGCGTGGGCGGCTGGAACTCAAAGTCGCTCTCTTCGGTCGCGCGGGCGCTCCCGGCGAACGCGATCGGCAGCGCGGCCATGGCGAAAAACCCTAGGAGGGCGTTTCTGATTCGTCTTCGAAGGAGAGTTGTCCGAGCCGGATTCGATGCCACTGGCGCTCCAAGTCTTCAGTTTCGTCTTTCCAATAGCGATAAGTCCCAAACTGCGGAAACGCCTCCGGAAAGGCGGGATCGTCCCAGCGTCGCGCTACCCAACCAGTATAATGGATGAACCGCAAAGCGCGCAAAGGCTCGATCAACCTTAATGAGGTCCGATCAAAGTCTCCAATTTCGTCGTATCCTTCAAGTAAAACCTCAAGTTTTTGACGGTCACGGCCCGGCAACAAAAGCCACAAATCTTGCACCGGGGGCGCCACTAACATGTCGTCGAAATCGACGAACGACGCGGCCGTTTGGCCACCCATGCCCCGGTCGTTCCGAAAAAGGAGATTTCCGAGGTGACAATCGCCGTGCACACGCTGGCACCGCGTTTCCGCGAACCACGGCTTCGTGATCGCGCAAATTTCCCGCGCCGCCGTCTCGTAGCGCGCGCGAAACTCGTCCGGAATGAGCTTCCGTTCGATTAAATATTCCAAATTCGCGATTCCGTACGTTTCCGGCGTGAGTCGGATCCGGTGTTTCGCCTCTCCCCTCCGACCGACCTGATGAATGCGCGCGAGAAGTCGCCCGACCCGGCGAAATCCATCGTCGTCGAGCTCGTCCGGAGCGCGTCCGCCGACTTTCGGAAAGAGGCAGTAGTGGATCCCGGATGCGAGCGTTCGCAGCGTCGATCCGTCGGGAAATTTCAGCGGCGCGACCGCCGGGATTTCCTCCGCCGCCAGATCGCCGAGAAAGGCGTGCTCCTCGAGAATCTGTTCTCGCGTCCACCGGCCCGGGCGATAAAATTTCACGACCCGATGATTCGCGCCCGAAACCGTCGGTTTTTCCTCGTCATCCGCTTCGATTTCGACGTCATAGACGCGGTTTTCGAAGGAATTCAGCGCTTGGCACCGGCCGGTACACCGGATTCCCGCGGTCTCGACGGCGTCGAGAACCCGTTCGGGGATGAGCTCGAAAAAGTAACGCGTCGTCGCCTCGCCCCAGCCCGATGCCGTTCCCGTCATTCTTTTTCCGACTTTGATTTTCGCTCGGCTTCGAGCTGAGCGAAGAGATCGTCGATGGGCATATCGAGCTTCTTCGTGGCATTGCACGCGCGGCAGGCCGGAACGCAGTTTCCGCGGGTCGATGTCCCGCCGCGGGCGAGTGGGGTCACGTGGTCCAGCGTGAGTTCGGCAGCCGTAAACTTCTTTCCGCAGTAATGACAGAGCCCCTTCGAAACCAGCGTCCGCCACCAGTTCGTTTGCTTGAGTTCCCGGGCCTTCTCGCGCTCTCGTTTCAGGCGCGCTGGGTCAGTATGCGCTGAATCCAAAATATGAAAAGATTTCGAGGACTTCGTCATATTCTTACCGAAGTCTTACACGCCGGGGGGCGAACTCCAAGTAGGATAGAAGGATGAATATCGCGACGTCCGCATCCCCGATGACCTCGTCCCCGCCCCCCCGGAGAATTCGTCCCTATCATTCGCTTCCGTTTTTCATCCTTCACGGGGTTGCGATCGCCGGCGTTTTTCTCGTCCCTTTCGCGTGGAAGTGGGTCGGCCTTTGCGTCGGAATGTACTACCTCCGGATGTTCGCCATCACCGGTGGATACCATCGCTATTTCTCGCACCGAACGTACAAGACCTCGCGCGCGTTCCAGTTCTTCATGGCCGCGCTCGCCCAGTCTTCCGCCCAGAAGGGCGCGCTCTGGTGGGCGGCGAATCACCGTCACCACCATAAGTTCTCCGACCTGGAAGAGGATATCCACTCTCCCCTCCACACTGGATTCTGGTGGTCACACGTCGGCTGGATTCTCGCGAAGGAGAACGAAAAGACTCACTGGGAACTCATTTCGGATTTCAAAAAATACCCCGAGCTGGTCTGGTTAAATCAGTATCCCCATGTTCCGGCGGTCGTCCTGGCCCTTTTGCTCTTCGGACTCGGCGGAGCGCCGGCCCTCATGTGGGGGTTTTTCCTCAGCACCGTCCTCCTCTGGCATGGGACCTTCACGATCAATTCGCTCTCGCACGTCTACGGTACGCGTCGCTACACGACGACCGATACGAGCCGAAACAATTTCTGGCTCGCGCTCCTCACGCTCGGCGAAGGTTGGCATAATAATCACCACTGCTACCAGAGCTCCACGAACCAAGGCTTCTTCTGGTACGAGATCGACATCACCTACTACGCTCTGAAGGGCCTCTCGAAGATCGGGATCGTCTGGGATCTCCGGCGCCCTCCGCTTGAGCTGCTGGAGGCCCGACGGATCGCGAAGCCGGGTCGCACGGGGGTCCGGGATGCGATGCCACTCCTCCCGGCCGACACCCGGAAAAGGCCGATCGAATCTCAACCAGTCCTCGAACCGGTGGCGGCCCGCGCAGCGGCGCATTAAGTTTCGTGCTTGCGACCGCGGGTGCTGGCTCGCCTTTCGAAGCCGTTCGTGCGCGGATATCGTGAATGAACCCTTTTAAATGCAAATAGCCACAAATTGCGCTTTGCGTTATTAAAATCGTGAATTCCTAAATCTCCGCTGTAGAGCGAAGAAGTGCGGTTTCGTACCCTTTTTTTAACCGGGGCGAGCCCTCGATGGGTTCGCGCGCCGCTCGCCGAGAGGCGTTCGCGTATTTTTTTCTTCGCCGGTCGAGTCGCGGACATCCGGATGAAGGCGCGGCCGATTTCGGCGAGGTTCGCGCGATTTGCCTTCGTCTGCCGGTCAAAGAAAAAATAACCGCGCATTCACGATATAGTTGTTGGAAAAAAGTTTCGCGCTGACTAGATACTGGAGGTCTATGAAACAACGTGGACGCCCTAAGGGCCGCTCAACCGACCGCCGGTCCTTCGGCCCGCTCGGAGACCTGATCCGTAAACATCGCCTCGAACGTAGTCACGGCCTCGCCGACGTCGCCAAAGCGTGCAGCTGCAGCGTCCAGTTCATCTCGAACATCGAACACGGCCGTGCCCCCCTGCCGTGGGAAAAACTTCCTTCGATTTCGGACTTTCTGAAAATTTCGATCGAAGAGCTTCAGGCCGCGAACCTTTCCGTTCGCTCCGATTTCCAAAGCTTCGCCAAGACCGCGAAACAACGCGCGGGTCTCGCCGCCTCGACCTTTACGCATGTCGCGCGCGATAAAGAACTCCAAGAAATCCTGCAGGCCTATCAGGTCGCCTCGCTCGCGAACCGTAAAAAGTTCGTGAAGTCGGCTATCAAATTACTAAGCGAGTAAAACTCGCTTAGTAATTTACCGCGCCAGGCGTTAGCGCCGCTCGAACCGCAAGAATCGGAAGCTCGGACGATTCCCGACCGGATCCGCCGGTCGTTCTTCGCGCGAAATCTCGCGGAACAGACCGCGGAGCCGAAGTTCCGGCCAGTCGGGAAACGTGGTGTCCCCCGTAATTCGCACATCGACTTCGGTGATGTAGAGCCGATCCGCGATCGGCAGCGCGAGACGATAAATTTCGCCTCCGCCGAGCACGAATACTTCGGGGACGTCGCCCGCGAGTTCGAGCGCTTGCTCGAGCGAGGACGCGAGCCACGCGTCGGGTACGAGGCGGTCCTGACTTCGCGTGACGATGATATTCTTTCGGCCCGGCAGAAGACGCCCGATCGACTCGTACGTCTTGCGGCCGAGGATCACCGGCGCCCCGTAAGTGATCTCCTTGAAGCGCTTCAGGTCCTCGGGAAGGTTCCAGGGCAGCTTCTGGTCCTGACCGATGACGCCATTCTTCGAAACGGCGGCGATCAGGGAAACGAGGGGCCGTTTCCGCTCATTCAAATCGCCACCGGAGCCTTGATCCCCGGGTGGGGATCGTAACCGACGATCTCGAAATCCTCGTACTCGAAGTCGAAGACCGACTGCACGCCCCGGTCGAGTGCGCGTCGAAGATTCAGCTTGGGAAGCGGCCGGGTTTCGCGCGAGAGCTGGAGCTTCACTTGGTCGAAGTGGTTCGAGTAAATATGCGCGTCGCCAAGCGTGTGTACGAAGTCGCCGACGCCGAGGTCGCAGACCATGGCGATCATATGGGTCAGGAGCGCGTAGCTCGCGATATTGAACGGCACTCCGAGAAAGAGGTCGGCCGACCGCTGGTAGAGCTGACAGGAAAGCTTTCCATGCGCGACGTAGAACTGGAAGAAGGCATGGCACGGCGGAAGCGCCATTTTATCGAGCTCGCCCACGTTCCAAGCGCTCACGATCAGGCGGCGGGAGTCGGGGTTCTTTTTGATTTGTTCGATGACGCCCGCGATTTGGTCGATCGTCCGGCCGTCCGCGCCCTTCCACGAGCGCCACTGCGCGCCGTAG
>JAYVXM010000305.1:0-1695 GCA_043785205.1 Bdellovibrionales bacterium | reverse complement strand
GGCGCGGTCCTTCCGTCGGACGAGCTTCGATCGACGCTCGTCGCGGTCCATGACTTTTTCGAAAACGTCCCCGCGAAAGGAACGTAATGTCCAACCCTTCCCCCGCCCGTAAATCGTTCCGCTACTACGACTACGTCATGGTCGCTTTCGTGACGATTCTCCTCACGTCGAATCTCATCGGCGCCGCGAAGGTCTGCGAGTGGCACGGTTTCACCTTCGGGGCCGGCATCTTCTTTTTCCCGCTCAGCTACGTCTTCGGCGATATCATGACAGAGGTTTACGGCTACGCGAAGGCGCGGAAGATCGTCTGGGCCGGTTTCGCGGCGATGGTCTACGCGACGTTCATGGCCGAGATGATCATTCGGATGCCGCCGTCGCCGTACTGGCCGAATCAGGGCGCGCTCGAGACGATGTTCGGATCGACTTGGCGGATCGTGGTCGCTTCGCTCACCGCGTATTTCTGCGGCGAATTCATGAACTCCTTCGTGATGGCGAAGATGAAGGTCGCCACCGAGGGAAAGCACCTCTGGACGCGGACGATCGGCTCGACCATCGTCGGCGAGGCCGTCGATTCGCTGATCTTTTATCCGGTCGCGTTTCTCGGAATCTGGGAGACGGCGCTCGTCGTGAAGGTGACCGTCGCGAACTACCTCCTCAAGGTCCTCTGGGAAGTCCTCATGACGCCGTTCACGTATAAAATCGTCGGATTCCTGAAGCGGGTCGAAAACGAAGATTATTTCGATCGCGATACCGACTTCAGCCCGTTTAAGATCTCGACCTAACCTCCGAATCCCGAAAGGACCGCCATGCCGAACGCCGCCTCGCCCCTCTCCGGACCGATTCTCGTCACGGGCGCCGCCGGATTCGTCGGCGCGCGCTTCGTCGAACGCTGTAACGGAAATCGGATCGAGGTGATTTCCGTCGACGCGCCCGCGTACTTCGACGCGCGGACGGAACACGCGGGACTCGATTTCGGGACGATCGTCGACCGCGAGGAGCTCGTCGGTTGGATGGGCTCGGAGACGAAGCGGCTCGGCCGGCCGCCGTTCACGGCCATCGTCCACCTCGGCGCCTGCACGGATACGATGCAGCTCGACGAGGCCTACCACGCGAAGATGAACCTCGAATATTCGAAGTCCCTGTGGAATTTCTGCGCGCAGAACCGCGTCCCGTTCGTCTACGCTTCTTCCGCCGCGACCTACGGCGACGGCGAACTCGGTTTCGACGACGACGACGCGCTCACCCCGAAATTGAAGCCCCTGAACCCTTACGGCGAATCGAAGCGGGCGTTCGACGAATGGGTGTTCGCGCGCGAACGGGCCGGCGAGACGCCGCCCGCCTGGGCCGGTTTCAAATTCTTCAACGTCTACGGTTTCGGCGAGACCCATAAGAAGAAGATGGCGAGCTTGATCGTCCACGCCTTCCACCAGATTCTCGCGACCGGCGGCGCGAAGCTCTTCAAGAGTCATAAGGAAGGCGTCGCCGACGGCGAGCAGAGCCGCGATTTCATCTACGTCGAGGACGTCGTCGACGTCCTCTTTTTCGCGCTGACCAAACCGATTCGGCGCGGGGTTTACAACCTCGGAACCGGCAAGGCCCGAAGCTTCCACGACCTCGCCCGCGCGACTTTCCGGGCGATGGGCAAGGAAGAGAAGATCGAGTTCATCCCGACTCCGGAAGCGCTCCGCGCCCGAT
>JAYVXM010000304.1:0-5808 GCA_043785205.1 Bdellovibrionales bacterium | reverse complement strand
CGGAACTTTCGGTTCGAACCAGACCGAGGTGTACATCCCCGGAACCACGTCCTGCTTCACGCGGAAGTTCGGAATGAAAAAGGAGTGAAGGACGTCCTGGGAACTCATGACGAGCTTGATCGGCTTACCGAGCGGTACGACGAGTTTCGAGGCTTCGGTCCGGCCGTCTTCGTACTGGAAGGTCCAGAGCCACTGCTTGCCGATCACGCGAATTTCGATGGCGTCCGACGGGGCGGAAATCTGCTTTTTATAAACGGCCCATCCCCATCCAAAGATGATGAGCAGGAGGATCGTCGGGACGATCGTCCAGAACGCTTCGAGCGCGTGGTGGTCGACGATGTACTTCGTCTTCCGACCCTCTTTTTTCCGATAGGCGACGGCGAAATAGAGCATCCCGCCGATGATGAGGATGAAGAAGAAAACGCTCAGCCAAAAAAGAAACCAATAAAGGTGGTCCCACATCACCGCGACGTCTGATCCCTGGAGAGGCAGTCCCCATGCCGCTTTTCCGTACGCCTTACTCAACACTGAATTCATCGGCCCACTCCGTTTACGACTTCATTTCCCGCATTTTCGATAAAGCGATAAATCCGCCCAACAGCAACATCGTCAGAACCGCTCCTACCCGTAAAACCCGTGTGATCGACAGCGAGTACTGCCGAAGATGCGGATTATAGCTGAAGCAGAAGAGAAGAATTCGATCGACGATCGTACCGATCTTACCGTTCGAAGCTTCTAAGAGCGACAAGCGCAAGTCGGACGGCCGATACTGAATTCCGTAAATCACTCGCGAGAGTTTTCCATCGGGGGTCAGCACGAAAATGCCCGCGCCATGCGCGTATTGCTTTTCTTTTTCATCCCAACGGTATCCGAATCCTAACTCCCCTGCGAGCGATTTTATCTGGTTTTCCTCGCCGGTTAAGAAATGCCACCCCGCACCAGCGCCGGGTTTTCCGAGGGCCTCGACGAGATTCTTTTTCTTCTTCGCCGCGAGGTCGAATTTTTCTTTCGGGTCGAAACTGAGATTGATGAGCGTGAACTCTTTCCCAGGGGTCCAGGACATTTCCTTCATGCCGTCGACGAGGGCGTTCAAGACCACGCCGCAGAGCATCGGACACTGATAGTAGGCGAGGCTGACGATGACCGGACGTTTCGCTTGAAAAAAGTCGCCCAGTCGGACGGTTTTTCCGGTCTCGTCCGTAAAAGTATGATCGAGACCGATCTGGGAACCGAGCTTTTCGGTGATCCCGACCCCGGTGAGATCCGGGCCCTTGTCGGCCGCGGCCAGGGTCCCGGCTTCCTTGTCGGCTCCCCCTCCCCAAGCGGCAGAACTTAGGGAAAGAAAAAGGAAAAGCGGTCTAAAACGGCGGAAGAGGGTCGGCATATTTACGGAAAGTTTTACTCCCAGATCATCCGAGTTGCACTACTTTCTATTTCGCATATTGCACCGCTTCTGATACCGGAAAGGCGTTATGAGCGTAGCCCTCACCGGTTCTAAGCCGATCCAGTTCGGAATCTACCGCGAGCTCTCGAAGTCCGGGATCGTCGCGCTCGTGCTGATCAGCGTTCTCGGCGGCTATCTCGCGGGACAACCCTTCGAAAGTCCGCTCGACGGACTCCGCCTTCTCGTCACGCTCCTCGGGGTCCTCGGGGTCGCGGCCGGTTCGAGCGCCCTGAACCATTGGCAAGACCGCGAGATGGACGCGCGCATGCCGCGCACCGCGAAGCGCCCCCTCCCCTCGGGACGAATTACCGAACTCCACGCGCTCACCTTCGCGACCGGCGCGATGGCCATCGGCCTCGGACTCCTCTCGATTCTTTCCTGGAAACTCGTCGTCCTCGGGACCGTCGCGATTTTCTCGTACAACGTCCTCTATACCCTCTGGTGGAAACGCACGATGCCGTTCGCGGCCGTCCCGGGCGCGATCCCCGGCGCGCTGCCCATCCTCATGGGCTACGTCGCCGCCCAGGGCGACGTGATCACGCCCGGCGGAATCTACCTCTTCGCCGTTCTCTTCTTCTGGCAGATGCCCCACTTCTGGGTGCTCGCTCTCCGTTTCACCGACGATTACGCGAAGGGGGGCGTCCCGACCCTGCCCGTCGCGCACGGGACCCGGCTCACCATCGGTCAAATCGTCGTCTGGTGTCTCGCCTACTGCGCGCTCGCGCTCGGCGCGCCGGTTTTCTTTCGGGTCGGCTCGGTTTATTTGGGGGTGTCCATGATGATTTGCGCGAAACTTTTATGGGAACTTCGGGCGTTCGCCCGCGGCGGCGATAAAATCTCGGACCCGGGCTCGAAATTCTGGCTCCGGTTTTTCATGTGGGTGAACGTCTCGCTGATCGGTTTCGTCGGCGCGATCGTGGCCGACCTCTGGTCGGTCTACCTGATCCGGAACGTGAAGGCGGACGAGCAAGCCGTGGCGCGCCCGTACGAGTTCCCCGAAGAGCGCGCCTATACCCACGCGGACGGCGGCTTCAGCCGGTACTCCGCGAAATCGCTCCACGGGAAGAAAAAAGTCGTCCTCACGTTCGACGATGGTCCGGATCCGAAGCGGGGCCCGATCCTTCTCGACGTCCTCCGGAAGTACGGCGTGAAGGCGACGTTCTTCATGGTCGGCGACAGCATCGACGCCACTACGACCGAAACGAATCTCCGTCGCGAGCTCCGCGAAGGGCATCTGATCGCCGCCCACAGCATGCACCATAACGATTCGAACAAGATGTCCGAACCGGCGTTCAAGGCTGACCTCCGGAACAGCCTGATGCGCCTCTATCCGGCGATGGACGCCGAAGGTATTCACCAAAAGGAAGTCTACTTCCGTTTCCCATTCGGCTCTTACGACGCGAAAACGTATAATCAGCTGAACACGATGCGGGATCTCTCGTACGAATTGTTCGGCGAGAACTGCATCAATTTCGTGTTCTGGAACGTCGATTCCGAGGACTGGGTTCCCGCGATGACGTCCGAGAAGATCGCGGACGGAATCATGGCCCAGCTCGAGGGCGGCACCGCCTACGAACACGTCCTCGTCGGCGGAAAATATACCGTGCGCCAGATCCACGTGAATCCGGCGACGGCTCCTCGGGGCGGAGTGATCCTGATGCACGAAGTGCACGACCGAAGCCTCGGCGCGGTTCCGATGCTTCTCGAAAAGCTCCAACGGGCCGGCTACGAAGTCGTGGCGCTGAACACGGTCAAGGAATACTCTTTCGCCGGGAAGACCTGCCGGCTCAAGTCCGCCGGCCGGTAAGGCCTCGCGGAGTCGAGCGGCCCCTCGTCCTCGAGCGCGGGCGCGATCATACTGCCTAAAGGCGTACGAGGACGTTCAGCCCCTCGCCCCCCCCCCCGCCCGCGAGGTGCGTTAGACTTTTTGCCCCAGTTCGCCTTGGCCCGGAAGTTGGACTCTTTCGGTTACGGAAAATGTTCAATTTGAACGACCGCACCAGACAAGGGAACTCTGACTTATGAAAAAACACCTGTCCGTCCTCGCGATTGCGGCCCTCGTCCTCTCGGCTTGCGCCAGCTCCGGCAAGAAATACGATTATCCGCCCACCACGAACGCCACCGCCGAAATCGATAATCTCGAAAGTCAGATGAGCACAGCCCTCCGCGGCCAAGTGAACGTCCTTTCGCCGAACCATTACGCCGAAGCCCGGAAGAAGCTCGACGAGGCGAAGAAGGAAAATCAGGATCGGAAGTCGAACGCCGATGTTCTCGACGACCTCGGTTACGCGAAGGCGAACCTCGACGCCGCGAACGAAGTCGCGCCCCGCGTGGAGTCCGCGCTTCCGGAAGTGACGAAGGCCCGTGAGGACGCGCTCGCCGCCGACGCCGTTCGGCTTCGGAACGCCGACCTCATCGACGCGGATTCCGCGTTCAAGAAGACGAGTGCGGACTTCGAAAAGGGGAATCCGACCGTCTCGCTGAAAGACCGCGGAAATCTCCAGAAGAAGTACATGGACGTCGAAGTCGCCGCACTGAAGGCGAACTACCTCGGCGAATCGAAGGCGCTGATCGAAGCGGCGAAGAAAATGGACGCGAAAAAGTACGCTTCCACCACCCTCGCGTCCGCCGAAGCGAAGTACCAGGACGCGGAACGCACGATCGAAACCGACCGGCATAATTCGACGGCGATCGCTCAGACCGCCAACGCCGCGGCGACCGAAGCGAAGCGCGCGGTCGAAATCACTCGCCTCGCGAAGGGCGTGAAGAACGAATCGCCGGAAGAAGCGGCGATCGCGATGGAAGCGAAGCGGAACGAAGCGGCCCGCAACGCCGCCGAAGCCGAGCGGAACGCCGCCCGCCTCTCGACGGCGCGCGAGACGATCCGGGACAAGAATTCGGAAATCTCCGCCATCAATGCGGACAACTCCCAGCTCACCGGCGAAAAACGTTTCAATGAAGCGTTCAAGACCGCCCAAAACAGCTTTTCGGCCGACGAAGCCGAGGTTTACCGCCAGGGCGATAACCTCGTCGTGCGTCTCAAGGGCATGCCGTTCCCTTCCGGTCGTTCGGAGTTACCGGACTCGTCGTTCGTCGTCTTGAATAAGGTCAAGGACGTGATCGCCACCCTCGGCGCCGAAAAGGTCGTCGTCGAAGGCCATACCGACGCCGCCGGTTCAAAGACGAAGAATCAGGCCCTCTCCCAGAAACGGGCCGACGCGGTCGCGAAGTACTTCGTAGCCGAAAAGGCCGTTCCGTCCGAACAAATCGAAGCGAAGGGATACGGCGACACCCGCCCGCTCGCTTCGAACAAGTCGAAGGACGGTCGAGCCCAAAACCGTCGGGTGGATATCATCATTTCCCCGGAAAAGCCGGCCTCGAACGCGAAGTCCGAGACGACTCCGTCGTCGGCGAGCTCGGCGACCCGGCCTTCCGATTCGGACCGGTCATCCGATTCGAACGCGAAGCCACTGCCGAAACGCTGGGACGATAACAGTGCGAACCCACCGGAGCCGGTCCGTACGGAGTAATCGATTGATCGAGTTTCGGTAAATCGTAGAAAAGCGTCCTTTACGTGGCCAAAGGCTCCCCCTTCGGCCCGTGATCAAATCTCGGGGATCCCGCCTTTACCCGGCCGGATCCCCGAGTCGATTGAGTACGGAATGAAACGCGGGATCGCACAACGGGCGGGATCGGGCGGTGGTGAAGGCCTAATGGGAGAGGACGGTGGGACAAGTCGGCGGATTCCGTTTCGTTCCGCGCCGGGATTTTCCGAGCGGCTAAGTTGGCTGGGTTGATAGCGATAAACCGTTCGTCGTGACGGCCCATCTAGAGTTGAGTTTTTTATTGACGGATTTTTAGCGGCCCAGATTTCACGGGCGAGATCGACTTATGCATCGCCGTTTATCCGCGCGGATTCGCCCATCATCATTTGAAATACGTTTCACGATTCCGCGCGGGAAAATCGCAGGTTTGAAGCGTTCCTGGGCGAACCTCAAGCGCGAAAAAACCCATGCTACGAAGTGGGAATGAAAAATGAAATCCTCTTCGCTCGCATCAAAAAGTTAGTCGCTACCGAACGCCGGATCGGTGCGGCGATCTTGGGATGCCTCTATGAGATCGATCGGCGGTGCGCGTACGCGGAGCTTCGCTACGACGGACTCTTTTCGTACTGCGTGAAAGAGCTCGGGTTTACCGATCAGCAAGCCTACCAGCGGATCCAAGCGATGCGGGCCGTGCGGGATCTTCCGGAACTGAAAGAGAAAATCGAATCGGGCGAGCTTTCGGTCTCTGCCATCGCCAAAGTTCAGACGCATCTCAAAAAGGAAGCAAAAGAAGGAAAGGCGCGGCCGAAGCCAGAACGG
>JAYVXM010000303.1:0-5812 GCA_043785205.1 Bdellovibrionales bacterium | reverse complement strand
CTCGAGATCGCGTACTTCCATCATTCTCAGTATAGCGAGGTCCGATGGAAGCGGCAAAGATCGAGGCACTCCTCGAAAAAATCTGTCAGGAGATTGGCGGGGACTGGCTCCTCGTCGGCGGGAGTCTCGTCCAGATCGAATACGACGGCCAGCGCGCGACGGAAGACATCGATCTCGTGCCGATCAGTCATCCTTCGCTTTCCGATGTCCGTGCTCAAGATGCGCTTTTTAAAGCCGCGAAGACGCTCGGGCTCGATCCGGAAAACGTAAATTCGGCGGCCCGGTTTTTCGTCCGGGAATTTCCCGAGTGGCAACTCGAAGTCGTCTCGTTTCGCGAAGGACCGTCGGGAAGAGTATTCCGTCCGACCCTTACCCTTTTCGTCGCGCTAAAGCTCAAGCGCGGGACCGAAGTCGATCTTGGCGATATCCGCGCCGCCGTCCGCAAGGAAGGCGCGATCGCGTTTGTCGAATCCCGTTTTCGAGAAATTTCCGACGATCGACTGCAAGCGAAATTCGACTCGCTGCGGACTCAGCTCGGCTTGTGACCGCGCGCCTTCCTGCGCTCGGCCTCGAAGAATTCCGCGAGGTCCGTCCGCAGCGGTGAAAAGAACTCCATCGGTTCGCCCGACGTCGGGTGCTTGATCTTCAGTCGCGTCGCGTGGAGCGCGTGGCGGGGGATCAGGAGCCGCGCTTCGGCCTCGGGCGTGAGTCGATCGCGCTCGTAAAAGAGGAGCGCGAAATCTTCGTCGACGCCGTAGAGTTTATCGCCGACGAGCGGAAAGCCCATCCGTTCGGCATGGACGCGGATCTGATGCTGCCGGCCGGTCTTCGGATAACACTCCACGAGCGAATAATTCCCCGCGACGTCGATCCGGCGAAATTTCGTCGACGCGATCTGTCCGCCCTCGTCTTCGGGCATGCACGCCATCTTGAGCGCGACTTTCGAACCCTTCGCGCGGTTCATCGGCTCGGAACACTCGAACGTCTCCGGCGTAATTCCGCGGAGGATCGCGAGGTAGGTCTTCTCGGTTCGGCGCTCGGAAAACTGGGCGACGACGTTCGCGCACGAAACGGCGTCCTTCGTCAGGACGAGGATCCCGCTCGTCTCCTTGTCGATTCGGTGGGCAAGATAAAAGAGCTCGTCGCTTTCGAGCGGCTTCGTCAGCGCGGCGGCGCGGAACTCGGTCTTGAGATGAATGAGGAGCGTATGGAAGAAAAATCGTCCGGAGGGATGGACGGGAAGATTCGGCGGCTTATCGACGACGAAGAGGACGTCGTCCTCGTAGAGGATCTTGTAGTCGAAGTTCACCGGCGGTTCACCGCGCCGCTCGGACTTTACGAGGACCTCGTCACCGTGGACGAGGGCGTACGACGCCTTTAGCTTACCGACGGTGAGGTGCTTTCCCTGATTGCGGGCGATCGTGATCGCGCCGCTTTCGATCGCGCGCTTGAGCGATTCGCGGGAGCGCTTTCGGTAGTGTTCCTTGAGAAAATGGTCGAGCCGAATTCCTTCCTGCCCCTCGCCGACGGCGTAGCGGACGGTATAGGTATTCGTCGTGAGGTCGCGGGTGACGTTGCTCATGCGCGCCTCTCTATCTAGCATGTCCCGGGGCGGGACGCACCCGCCTCAGGTCGAATATAGAGGGGGACGGGGGACCTCCGCAGGCAATGGGGCAAGCTGGCAATCGGGCATTCGGGAGCCGGCATCCGTCTCGGGTCGGAATCCGTTTCGGATCGGACTCGGTAACCGTTTCCGAATCGGAGGTTCGAATCGGAAACGGCTACGGAGGGAGTCCTACTTCGGGTTCGCTAGGCGATAGAGGCACCCGCCTAGTCGGTCGACTAGGTCGGTAAGTTCGGTTCGGTTTAGGATTCCGAGTAGGGCTTCGGTTTCTCGGCAGGACCCTAGGGCGATTCCGTAGAATCGCCGTTTCTCTTTCCAGCTCGGCTTTCCGGAGCCTTCCGCTAAGTTTAGGCAAACGCTTAAAGAAGCTCGGTTCAGCTGGTCCTTTAGGTGATGGGGCGCACTTACGTTTTCGCACTTTCGGTAGAGTTCTAGGGAGAGCTGGTAGGCTACGAATTTAGCGAGCATCGGATTCATCCTTCTTTTGGTTTTAGGTTTTTAAAATTTCAAAGGGGCCACCCAGGTGAGCCCTTTGAAATTTTAAAAACCTAAAACCAAACTGGAGAACGACCGATGCTAACGAATTTCCGAACCTACCAGCTCTCCTTAGAACTCTACCGGGAAGTGAAGCGCGTAAAGCTTCCTTACTCCCTAAAAGACCAACTGGTCCGGGCCTCGAGTAGCGTTTGCCTAAACCTAGCGGAAGGTTCGGCGAAGCCGACCGAAAAAGACCGCGCGAAATTCTACGCGATCGCCCTAGGCTCCTGCCGAGAGGTCCAGGCCGTGATCGAAATGGAAAGCGAAACCCTAGGCGCCCTAGTAAGTCTCCGGCCGACCGCCTAGGAGGAAGTCTCTACCGCCTCTGCCGGAGCTAGCGGCGGGCTCGGTACCGAGCCCGGGCTCCGAACGGAATCGGAATCCGACTCGGTACCGAAACCGACATCCGAAATCCGAAACCGAAACGGAATTCCCCGCCCGAGCTGCTCAGCGCCGCCAACTCGACTGAGTCGATCGCGTGCTCTTCCGTACCACTCGAACGTCCGAGGAAGTCCCCGCGCCGGCGGCACTCGCCGGACTCGCGACCGAACGGGAAGGGGGTTCGAGCGGATTCGGCCCGTAGTTCGTTCGGTTCGAGTTCGCGGGCGCGGCCGTCTTCACGGTCGAAATTCGGCTGGCCGGCGGTGAAAGTTGGATGACGGCGACGTCGTTGGAGTCAGCTCGGGGAACGAGTCGCGCGGGTGCGGATGGAGCCGGAACGGACGGCACCGAAGGCGCGGGCGGGATCGCCGCCACCGATGGATTCGCCGCCACGACGACCGGTATGAGCTCGGCCGGCGGCGTCGCCACTCGGGTCGGCGGAGGACTCACCTGCGCGATCGTCGACGTCGGCGTCCGCACGACCGGAATCGCCGTAGCCGTAGCGGGCGCCGTCGCGGCCGAATTCCCTTCCGCTACCGCGGTTCCGCCCGAAGGCGCGATCCGCGCGGCGACCGTCGCGACATCCCACGCCTTCGTATCCTTACAGCGCGCCATCAGCGCGGCGTCCTCGATCTGCTTCGTACATCCGTCGAGAATTCCGACGTAGAGATCCAAACACCGCTTCGCGTCCTCCGTCGTCGAAGGGCGGGCGCAGTTCGCCTCCTTGCACGTATCCTCGATTTTTTTCGCGCAGGTGAAGCTGTACGGCGTGATGAGGTCGTTGTTCAGGTACGAAACGAACGCCTTCTGACTGCAGCCCGTATAACGCGCGACGATCAGCGGCTCGGCGGACCTCGCCGAGCATTTCGCGTCCGCCTCGAGCACGAACGCGAAGAGCGCGACGAGCGTCGCCGCGCCCAGGAGCGCCAGTCGGGATTTCGTGCGGGAGTCGAGGCGTTGGCTAAAAAAAGTTCGGGCATCCATGCGTTTTCCTCCGGTCATCCTGATCGGGTCGATTTCGGTCCGCGGCGATCGTCGCTAATGGTAGCGCGATTTCATGAGGAAGGTGATCACTTCGCGCGCGCCTTCCTCGGTATAGCCGAGGTTATTTTTCATGTTTTCGACGGTCTGCTTCGCAAGCTGCTGGCCTTCGGAAAGGCCGCTGTTCGTCGAGAGCGCCTCGTCGCCAGAGTCGCTGTGGCGTCCATACAGGAGAAGCGCGTCGTGCATCTTCGTCAGGAGATCCTTCTGGGACTGATAGTAATGCTTCTCGAGCTTCCGCCAGTACTCGGGAAAGACCTTCGAGTAGACGACCGGCGCGTTCGGGTGGTCGAGCGACCACGCGCCGATCTGGGAAACGATGCCGTTCCGGAAACTTCCGAGTTCGGCTTCGGTCGTCGGCGCCTCGATGATCTTCTCGAATTCTTCGATGAGCGGGTAGTCCGGATCTTCGAGCTTCCCGGTGAGCGCGTTCTTATGCTTTTCCTTCTTCAGCACGAGCGAGAGGTGCTGGACGTACCGGCGGATGAAGTCCTCCCACTGCTTCGAATCGTAAAGGCCGATCGAGTCGCGAACCTCGCGGTCAATCACGTTCAGGTATTCGGAGCGCACGGTCTGGATGAATTCCGCGCAGTCGTGATAGCCGTCCTTGATGTCCTGGCGGAGGAATTCGTATTCGCTCGTGCGTTTAACGAAATCTTCCATTTCTCGGAGCACGGCGAGCGGCGAGAGACTCGGAAACTCGAAGCTTTGGGCGGCGGAGAAAAGGATCGACTTGATCTCGCGCGCGGAGGCGCCGATCCGCCCTTCGTAGTAGGGTACGTTCTGGTATTCCTCGCGGACGCGTTTGAGATTCGCGCGGAGAACCTTGCGGTCCTCCGGTCCGAGCGCGGCCGGCATCTCGCCGTTATCGAGGAGCTTCGCCTTGTCGAGCGGAGTGAGCGCGGCGACGATCGACGAAATTCCCGGCGGGTAGTTGATCGAGTTCGGTTTTTTTAGCCGCGTGAGCACGGCCCAGTTCGCGAGCGCCCAATCGGTATGCGGCGAGACCGGTTTCGATTGGCCGACCTGGCGGAGTTCTTCGCGGTAAATTTCGCGTTCTTCCGAGACGCGGAGAAGGTACGGCACGCGGATGAGTTCCATGCGGGCCTTGAAACTCATGAAGTCGGGGAATTCCTTGAAGGCGTCGAGCTGGAGATCGTTACACGATCCGAGGAAGACGGTGTCGAGGTGGACGATCGCCTGGCCGACGTTTACCGAACCGGTTTCGCACGCGACGAGAAGGTACTTGAAGGAATCGACCGGACGCTTGAGGAGGTCCGAATATTCGATGCCGCCGCGGTTTCCGTCGATGAGGTCGCCCGAAAGCGTGAAGAGGTTCAGCGATTGGAGCGAGGCGGGAAGGTTCGAGTAGTTCCGGTTCATCGAGAGGAGATTGAATTGGGCGTCGACATGGAGCTGGGGTTCGACGGTGACCATGCCTTTCCGGTAGCGGCGCGAGAAGAAAAAGCGCTCGACCTGGACGTGCATGAGGACCTTCTTGAAATCCCCGTCGTTCGCCTTGAGGAGCGCGGTCGCGATCTCCTTGCAGCGCGGATTCAGATCGCCCTGGGTGATCGAGAGGGGAAGGGTCGGCCAGAGGCGTTCAGTCTGGTCCTTGCCGATCAGTTTTTCGAGGAATTCGCGGCGCGATTCGATCGGGATGAGGAGGAACGGATGGTCGCGGAGATCGTTGGGCAGCCGCGCGGCGACTTCCTCGTCGCCGAGCTTCGCGAAGCTTGTGAACTTGCCGTCCCGAGCGCTCGACTGGGAAGCGAGGCCGAGCGCGCCTTTCGTGACTTTTTCGTGGGGGAAGACCCAGTTGAACGTGTAGGTCGCGCCTTCCGGCGTGTTCGAGTAGCGTTCCATCCCGGTCATGAGCGCGTGGATCAGCGACGACTTCGCGCTTCCGTTCGGGCCGTGGAGGAGGATCAGCTTATTATTGAAGCCCTGTCGTTGAAACGTGCGAAGGGAGCGGTAAATCCCGTTCTGGACGGACTCGAGCCCGACGACTTTCCGGGAGGAGGGCGTGGCGTCGAAGACCCGGAAGCGATCCTCGATCCCGCTCGCCGGATCGATCGCCTTCGTTTTCCCAAAGTGGTCCATCATATCGGCCATGTAGTGGGCCGAGCCGCGGAGGCTCCGCTCGGGGTTTTCGGCGACGACTCCGAGGTACTCGTCGAAACTCAACACGCTCCGCGATCGATCGAAGTTCTGGAGAATCGTCTGATC
>JAYVXM010000302.1:0-17569 GCA_043785205.1 Bdellovibrionales bacterium | reverse complement strand
ACGGCGACGAAAATCGCGAACCAAAACGCGGAACACCGCGATCAACTCGTCTCCGCCGCTCGCGAATTCGATCGGTCGGTCGAGCACGTGAAACTCGGCGCCCAGAAGGATAAGGAGCTCTCGACGAAACTCGTCGAACAGGAACGCGTCTCCGCCGCGAATCGGCAGGACCGCGCGCTCGCCACCCAAGCGGCGACCTACCAGGAAACGCTGACGCGTCAGCGCCAAGCCCAGCAGGCCCAGGTGAAGAACCTCGAGCGCGTCGTGAACAATAAAAACTCGACCGAAGACGCCGGCGAAATCTCGGCGGGCGCCGAGCAAACCGTCCGGAACGCGGTGACGAAGCAATACGACCGGACGTTTCAAGCCGAAGCCGATCGGAACACGCGCGACCGCGATCACCTCGCCTCGAATTACCAGGCTCGCCTCAGCGACGCGATCCTCGACAACCAGACGAATTCCACGAATCTGAACCGGCAGAACATGAAGGAACAAACCCTCATGCGAAACGAATTCGTGCAGCATGTTTCGGATGTCGAAGAGAACAAACGCCAGATGCTGAACCTCGCCGCCGATTCGAACTCGAAAATGTCGGAAACGGCGCAGCGGACGCATGAGCGCGCCCTGAACGAGCAACGTCGCCATTATGAAGATCTCGTCACGGCCCGGGATACTGAGCACGCGGCGCGCTTCGAAGAGCTCCGGAACCAATCCGAGTTCGAGAAGCGTTCGATGCGCCGCGAATACACGGCCCAGACCGCGGACCTTATTCGCGGATACGAGAAAAAACTGACCGACCAGAAGGTCGTTTCGGACGACGAAGTTCGCGATTTACGGGCGAAACTTGAGACGAAATCCCGGGAATCTGATAAGCGTCTGATGCAGGCGCTGGCCGATCAGGCCCGCGGTTACGATCATCGGATGGCGGAGCTCGAAGCCCAGACGAAAGATCGTGAACGCTTAGCGTCCAATCAACACGAAGACGAGCTCGATAAGGTAAAGAAAGCGAATGCACTCCTCCTTTCCAAGAAAGGTTAAGATCGTCGGAACCCTCGGACCCTCATCGAAGACCGTCGAACAGATCGAAAGTCTCATCCGCGCTGGCCTCGACATCGCCCGCCTGAATTTTTCTCACGGCGACCATGCTTTTCACAAAAGCCTCATCGAAAACATCCGCGAGGCATCGAAGCGCGCCGGCCGCCCGGTCGCGATCATGCAGGATCTCCAGGGCCCGAAAATCCGCGCCGGTAAACTCCCGGGCGGCTCGATCGAGCTGAAGAACGGGGATGAAGTCGTTCTTTTCCCCGAAGGTCAGACGCCGAAAAAATCGACGAAGGGCCGCCTCGCGGTGCCGATCTCCGCCGAAATCGCGATGGCCGTCACCTCGACCACGCGGGTCGGAAACCGCGTCCTCTTCGACGACGGAAAAATCGCGACGCGGATTCTCGAAGTCACCGCCCCCGAAATGGTCGTGGTCGTCGAAGTGGGCGGGATCCTCACGAACAACAAAGGGATGAACCTCCCCGGCACCCCGCTCACGATCCCGTGCCTGACCGATAAGGACATCGTCGACCTTGAGTTCGGACTCTCGATGGGCGTCGACGCCGTCGCCCTCTCTTTCGTCCGCACCGCCGAAGATATCGAAGATCTGCGCGCGCGGATGAAGAAGAAGACCGATAATCCGCCGCTCATCGTCGCGAAAATCGAGCGCGAAGAAGCGGTGACGTATATGGACTCGATCATCGAGGTGACCGACGGGATTCTCGTCGCGCGCGGGGATATGGCGGTCGAAATCGGCGCTGAGCGCGTGCCGACCGTCCAAAAGAAACTCATCCACGCGTGTAACCTCCTCGGCGTTCCGGTCATCACCGCGACCCAGATGCTCGAATCGATGGTCTCGAGCCCGACGCCGACGCGCGCCGAGGCGAGCGACGTCGCGAACGCCGTTTTCGACGGTACCGACTCCGTCATGCTTTCGGCCGAATCGGCCTCCGGTCAGTATCCGGTCGTCGCCGTCGAGACGATGGCCCGGATCATCCTCGAGAGCGAACGCTCGAAGGAGCTCTATTCGATGGGCGGTCACGTGATCACCCCGATGGCGGGTTCTGTCGTCGAATCGATCGAATTTTCCGCGTCGCGGATCGCGACCCACACGGGCTCGGTCGCGATCGCCGTCATCACGCATTCCGGCGTCGCCGCGAAATCGCTCGCGAAGTACCGGCCGGAAATTCCGATCATCGCCATCACCGAGAATGAGGACGTCGTACGGCGTCTGCTGTTCACCTGGGGTGTGCGAACCGTGAAGATCGCGAAGATCGTCGCGACCGACGACATTTTTTCCGTGGTCGAACGCGTCCTCGTCGAGAACGACTTCGCCGAGCCGGAAGACCTCGTCATCGTCACCGCCGGGGTTCCGACGCTCCGACGCGGCACGACGAACATGATCAAAGTCCACCGCGTCGGAGCGTCGAGTCAACCGCCGACCAAGGGCCGTTCGATTTAGCCTCGGCTGAGGGCTTCGTTCCGGGCGAGCGGACGGCTTGAAATCGCGCTCCCATCCGGATAGCTCTAGGCCCCATCATGGCCGACGAACAAACTCCGCTCATGCGTCAGTACTGGGACCTCAAGTCCCAGGTCCCCGACGCTCTCCTCCTCTTTCGCATGGGCGATTTTTACGAGCTCTTCGCGGACGACGCGGTCGAGGCGGCCAAGATCCTCGAAATCACGCTGACCTCGCGCGACAAGGGCAAAGAGAATCCGATGCCGATGGCGGGCGTTCCCCACCACTCGATTCAGGGTTACATCCAGCGCCTCCTCGCGCAGGGGAAAAAAGTCGCGATCGGCGATCAGACCGAAGATCCGGCCGAGGCGAAAAAGCGCGGCGCGAAATCGATCGTACGGCGCGAGATCACGCGGGTCTTCACGCCCGCGGTCCAGTTCGATTCCGAGGGTGCCCAGACGACTTACCTCGCGACCGCGATTCCGGTCGAAGCCTCGCCGACCGGCAAAGATTCGAAGGCCACGCCCGCTCGCTACACGCTCGCGTGCCTCGACCCCTCGACGGGCGAAACGCGTCTCTCCCTTCCACTCGACGCGGCGGCGCTCCTCGAAGAAGTGAGCACGCTCCCGATTCGCCACTTCCTCCGCGTCGGTCACCGCCTTCCGGAACCCGTCGCCGCCGCGCTCATCGCGCGCACGGACCTCCTCTTCGAGGAAATTCCGGAAAACCGCCTCGGCTCCGAAGCGGCCCGCGCGCTCCTGACCGACCAGTACGAGGTCGCGAGCCTCGAGCCCTACCTCGAAAGCGGCGCCGACCTCGATTCGTCCGCGCGCGGCCTCGGGCTCCTCCTCCACTATTTCCGGCGGGCTTCCGCGAAGGCCCACGAAGCTGACGCGGTTAAACTTTCCCACGTGAAACTTCCGGCTCCGCTCCACGCCGCGCGCTCGATGAAGCTCGGCCCGAAGACCGCGATCCACCTCGACCTCCTCCCTTCGAACGACTCCGCGACCTCGCTCTTCACGCGGATCAACCGCACGAAGTCGTCGGCCGGCGCCCGTCGCTTGAAGCTCTGGATTCTCGAACCCCTCCGCACCGTCCAGGAAATCGCGAATCGGCAAACCGCGACCCAGGAGTTCGCGAACGACGTCCGCGTGAACGATCAGCTCCAGGCCGCGCTCGCCGAGCTCTACGACTTCGACCGCATCCTCGCTCGCGTGAACACCGGCCTCGCGAGTCCGCGCGATACCTACGCGCTCGGCCGTTCGCTCGGCGCGCTCGCGACTTTCGCGACCCTCCTCACGCGCTTCCAAAGCGAGATCGCCGGCACGCTTCGCGCCCGGATCCGCGCCGCCGACGAAGCCCTCCGCCCGCTCGCGGACGAAATTCTCCGCACTCAGCTCGCGGAGGCGCCGCTCGTCGCCCGCGACGGCGGGATCTTCGCGAAGGGGACCCATCCCGAGCTCGACCGGCTGATCGACCTGACCGAGAACGGCCAACGCTGGCTCGTCGACCTCGAGGCGCGTGAACGCGAGGCGACCGGAATCGCGAGCCTAAAGGTCCGCTATAACCGCGTCTTCGGTTATTACATTGAAGTCACATCGACGAATTTGAAGAACGTTCCAGCGAATTATCAGCGAAAGCAGACGACGGTCGGCGGCGAGCGCTTCTTCACCGAGGAACTGAAGAAATTCGAGGACGAGATCGTCTCGTCGGGCGACCGCCAACGCGCGCTCGAAGCGGACCTCTTCCGCCAACTCCTTCTGAAGATCCAGTCCCACGCGAAACCGATCTCGGAGGCGGCGGCGGCGACCGCCGAGCTCGATGCGATTATTTCGATCTCCCGGCTCGGTTGGGAAACGGGTTGGACCTGGCCTACCATCGATCACTCGACCGACTTCGAAGTCGAGGGCGGACGCCATCCCCTCGTCGACCTCGGCCGCGGGAACTTCGTGCCGAACGACCTCCGGGTCGGGGCGCCGGGCGCGTCCACGCTTCTCATCACCGGCCCGAATATGGGCGGGAAATCGACGCTCCTTCGCCAGACCGCGCTCCTCGCGATCCTCGGCCAGATGGGCGCGCCGGTCCCGGCCTCGCGCGCGCGGTGGGGCGTCGTTTCTTCGATCTATACGCGCATCGGCGCGCACGACGCGATCCTTCGCGGTCAGTCGACCTTTATGGTCGAGATGACCGAGCTCGCCCACATCCTCCACCATGCCGACTCCCGCTCGCTCGTCGTCCTCGACGAGATCGGCCGCGGGACTTCGACCTACGACGGAATCTCCGTCGCGTGGAGCGCGATCGAGTGGATCGTCGCAAAGCTCGGCTGCCGGACGCTCTTCGCGACCCACTACCACGAACTGACGAAGCTTCCGAATTTTCTCCCCGGTATCGCGAACGCTCATATGGCGGTCGAGAGCGCGCGCGGAAATCTTCGGTTCCTTTTTCTCCTCCGTGACGGCCCCGCGAACGAAAGCTTCGGCATTCAGGTCGCGAAGCTTGCGGGAATTCCGACGACGGTCGTGAACCGCGCTTGGAAAGTCCTCGCCGAACTCGAAGAGTCCGGTGTCGGTGGCCAGGCCCAGCCTTCGCTCTTCGGCGGCGCCGCGAAACGCGGTGCCGGCGCGCTCGAAGACGACCGACTCACGCTTGAGGACAGCGTACTTGAAGACGCTTCCGCCGCCCTGACCGCCGCGACGGACGATCCCGATCGCGCCCGCGCGACCGCGCTTTTCGCCCGCCTCCGCGCCATCGACCCGAATTCCTTTTCCCCGAAGGAAGCCCTCGACTTCCTTTTCACGCTCAAATCGGAGATCTCCTCCCCATGATTCGCCTTCCGCTCCTCGCCGCCCTCTTGTTTGTCGCTTCCCTTCCGTCGACTGTCGCCGCTGCGGAAGGCAAGGGCGGCATCGCCCGGGTGATGCTCGCCTCGCCGACGACGACGTTCGCTGGGAAGAGCGTCGCCGAGAACCAGCTCCTCCTGACGGTCGGCACGCTCAAGACCGGCACCGAAGGGGGCGCGAAAGTGAAACTCAACGGAAACGACGTCATCGTCGAGCTCGCCGCGAATTCGGAGATCAACCTCGTCCTCCCGCCGAGCGGCGATCCGTCCGATTCGATCGAACTCATCAAGGGAAAGATCCGCGTCCGTGTTCCGCGGGCGAAATCCGTGGCGAAGGGCGATCCGAAGACCGACAAGCCGCGCTTCCTCCTTCGGCACCGCAAGGTCACGATGGGCGTGCGCGGAACCGACTTCTTCGCCATCGCGAACGACGACCTCGGCGAAACCGAACTCGTCGTTTTCCAGGGCGAGGTCGAGTTCACGAACGAAACGACGACGGAGACCCAGAAGGTCGACGCCGGATACTGGTCCGCGATCGGCGGTCGGTACGGGGACAAGGTCCGCACGCCGATGAAACTTTCCGCGTCGGGCGTCGGCTATTTCGATCACCTTTCGCACGACACGCCGTCGTTCACTCTCCAGGCCGCTCCGACGGAGAAAGCGTCGGAAGCGCCCCAGACTTCCACTCCAGGTCACTGATTAGGTCACTGATTAGGTCACTGATTAGGTCGATGGTTAGGCCATTGATCGGACCGTTCGCTGAAGCGCGCCGCTAGCCGAGTCGCTCGCGAATGCGGAGAATGCCTTCGCGCGGCGCGGATCCGAGCGCGACTTCGGGATCCTTCATGGAGATCCAGCGCCCCCCCGGATCGGGGACGAGCGACGCGCCTTTCGCCTCGGCGGCGTAGACGCGAAGAAGGCGCGTGATTCGGTGGTGGGTGACGACGTGCTTCGTCTCGAATTCGGCGAAGGGAAGTTTTCGCGACCGGCGCGAACCGGCGGGAAGCCGGAGGGGAAAATCCCAGAGGCCCGCGCGCCACTGACCGGCGCGGGTTTTTTCGACGTAAATTTTCCCGGCCGAAAGATCGACGAGCGCCACGCGTTCCTCCGCGACCTCGACCCATTCCGCGCGCTTTTTCTTCTCGGGGTACCGGTCGACGCTTTCGCCCGCGAACGCCGCGCACTCGGAGCGGATCGGGCAAAGGAGGCAGACGGGACTTTTCGGCGTACAAACGGTCGCGCCGAGTTCCATCCAGGCTTGATTCAGGTCGGAGGGCGAAAGACCGTCACGATGCGCGCGCGTGACCGCCGAGCGCGAGAGCTCCCAGAGCGTCTCCTTGTAATGGGCTTCGCCGGCGGAACGCGCGAGCGTCCGGAGTCGCGCGAAGACGCGCTCGACGTTCCCGTCGACGATCGGTTCCGGGAGTCCGAGCGAAATCGAAGTGATCGCGCCGGCGGTGTACGGACCGACGCCGGGAATCTCGAGCCAGGCTTCCTTCGTCGTCGGAAAACCGCGATCGCTGCCGCCCGCCGCGACGATCGCCTTCGCGCCGGCCTGGAGGTTCCGCGCGCGCGAATAATAACCGAGTCCGGCCCACGCTTTCATCACAGCTTCCTCGTCGGCCGCCGCGAGATCCTCGACCCGCGGAAAGGCGGCGACGAATCGTTCGAAGTACGGAAGGACGGTCACGACTTGGGTCTGCTGGAGCATGATCTCGGAGATCCAGACCCGGTAGAGCGTCGGTTCCTCGCGCCAGGGAAGGACGCGGTGCTGGCGCCGAAACCACCGGACGAGGCTCGCGAGCGACTCGTCGGAGACGGGACGCGCGACCGGCGGTTTTCCGCCGCCGCGGGCGACGGCTCGGCGCTTCGCGCTCCGTGCGCGCGCGGACTTTCGCGCCCGCGCGACTTTTCGCGCGTCCGCGGTCTTTTTTGTTTTCGCCGGGTTCCCCACGGGGACCCTTTTCCCATATGCTCCACTTCATGGGCAAGGTTTGGCCGCTCTTCTTTATTCCCACCCTCCTCTACGCGGCCCCGCCCAAGGCCGGGAGCTTCACCGTGGTCCTCGACCCCGGGCACGGCGGAACGGACTTCGGCGCCGTCTATACGGAGACGACGAAGAAGGGGAAGACGACTTTTTCCGAAAAGGCGGCGGTCCTCGGGCTCGCCCTCGAGGCGAAGCGTCAGCTGGAAACGAAGGGTTACCCCGTTCTCCTCACCCGGGACCGGGACGCCGATATCGCGCTGAATGCCCGGACCGCGATCGCGAACCGCGCGAAGGCCCAGGTCTTCGTCTCGATCCACATGAACTCCCTGCCCGGGAACGGGAAGGCCGAAGGGGTCGAGACCTACCTGCTGAACTCGACGAGCGACCACACGTCGAAGCGGCTCGCCGAACTCGAAAACAAGGGCCTCGACCCGACCCAGGGTTCGAAGCTGACGAGCGAGACCGAGGTGAACCTCATTTTAAAGGATATGACGATCGACGGGAACGTCTCGGAGTCGAAGCGGCTCGCCTGCGCGCTCCAGAATCACCTGACCGCCGTCACCCAGCAAAGGACCCGGGGGGTGAAACAAGCCCTCTTCGTCGTCCTCCTCGGCGCGGATATGCCCACCACCCTCGTCGAGGCGGGGTTCGTGACCTCGGCCCGCGACCGGAAGCTCATCACCTCCGAACACGGCGTGCGGGCGATGGCGGCCGCCCTGGTCCGCGGAATCGACCAGTTCCGGACCCACCAGGGAACGGAGTCCGGGCGTCAGGACCAAGCCAAGTGTCTAATTTCTGATCACTGAGGGCTCGGACTGAAGGGCGCCAAAATAGCCGAAAACCCCATCCTTTCGAATACTTGACTAAATGTGTCAAGTTGGCACTGGGGTTGCTTTATCCAGGGTGAGAGATGCATCCGATGATCGGGTGTGGAGGTTATATGAAACAGTCCAAGCCAGTATCCCTTCTTGTTTTTGCGGTCATCGCGTTCGCGATGTCCGGTTGCGGAAAGAGTAATAACTCGGCTCCGCCTCCCCCAGGTGGAGCCGTCGGTCCCTACGGCCAGTACAACGGCGGCACCTCGGCCGGCTCGTTCGGTAGCGGATGCACCCCGATTCAAAGCCCGATCGCCTTTTCGGGTTTGATGTACATCGATTCCTCGAACGTCATGGCTGGAGCTGGAGCTCCCGCCCCGACGAACGGTGGCGGCTATACCGGTAACAACGGCACGATCACGATGTCCTCCGCGCCGTCGGGCGCGGGCGCCACCTACGGCGTCATCACGATCCAAGCCCAAATGCTCAGCCTGAACGGCGCGAGCGGCGGCGGAACGCTCATCCTCAGCCCGGCGGCGATTCAGCAAGCCGCGCTTTCGAGCGGCGTTCCTTACGGCCAGTATCCGTGCGCTACGGTCTCGGCGATCCAGCTCACCCACTACAACACGCTCCTTTACGGCGGCGTGGTTCGCCTCTTGATCAACAACAACGTTCCTTATGACGTTTACTTCTAAGCCTTCAGTGACCTCCAGAAATCGGAAGCGGTAGCCGCGCAGAGGGCAAGCGAAGTTCCAGCGAACGATCCGGCCCGGATCGGAAGACGTAGATCGAGAAGAGGCTCCGGAAACCCCAATGGCTTGGGGGGCTTCGGGGCCTCTTCCCTTTTCCGGGAAAAGACGCGATCCTGAAGACGATGACCTTCGCGAAACTAGCGTTCGTCGGTTTCTTGGCACTCCTCGCCGGGTGCACGAACTCGAAGGATAGCGATAAGCTCGACCAACCCGCCACCGTCTTCGATCCGACGGTTCCCGACCCGCGGAGCGACGCCCAGAAGATCGCCGACTTCACCGTCGTCCTCGAACGGAAATACAAACGCGAGGAACTGAAGAACGCGATCGACCTCCATTTCTCCGCGAACGGTCCGGGCCGGATCAAGATCCGCCTTACCTACGATCGCGAAGCCGACCCGACGCGGGTCTCTTCGATCGCCGACGCCGCCGTCGAGCTCGCGAAACGGCTCAAGCACGAAGATCCGAGCGTCCGCGATGTCGACATCGCCTTCGACCGTGAAACCGTCCGCCGCGAGGAGTGAGCCGCCATGAGCGCGACCGCCTTCACGACCGCCCTCGAACTCTTCCTCGACGCGCGTAAGATCGACCGCGGCTCGGCCGCGCCGACGATCGAAGCGTATCGATGCGACCTCGAACAACTCGCGGCCACGCTGCCGGAGCGGGGCGCGACGGCCCTTCCGACGATCAGCGCGGACGACCTCCACCGCTTTCTGAAGCGCCTCCACCTCGCGAAGGCGAAGCCGGCGTCGGTCGCGCGAAAGGTCTCGGCGATCCGCCAATTCTTCAAATTCGGGATGCTCGAACTCGGCCTCGAGGCGAATCCGGCCGACGGGCTCCGCTCGCCCGCCCAGTCGAAGCGCCTCCCGAAATTCCTCACGCACGAGGCGATCGAGAAACTTCTGGTCGCCGTCCGCGAGGGCCTCCCGTATCCGGAGTCCTATCGCGAAGCGCTCGTCCTTCGCGACCGCGCGATGGTCGTTCTCCTCTACGCGACCGGCCTTCGCGTGAGCGAGCTCGTCGGCCTCACGCTTCACGAAGTCGACCTTCCGCTCGGCTACGTGCGCGTCGTCGGCAAGGGCGGGAAGGAGCGGATCGTTCCCTACGCCGGCGCGGCCGGCGAAGCGCTCGAGGACTACCTCGAACGCGGGCGTCCGGAGCTTGTGCGCGAGCGGCTTCGCCACGGCGAAATCGTCGCGGAGATTTTCGTGAGCCGCCGCGGAGAGGGCCTCACGCGCCAATCGTTCTGGGGCACGCTGAAGGACCTCGCCGTTCTCGCGGGAATCGACGAGGAAATCTCGCCCCACCGCCTTCGCCACTCGTTCGCGACCCATCTCCTTCAAGCCGGAATGGGCCTCCGCTCGCTCCAGACGCTCCTCGGTCATTCGGATCTGTCGACGACCCAGATCTACACCCACGTCACGCCCGAACATCTGAAGGAGCTCCACAAGAAATACCATCCGCGGGGAGGGCGCTGACGTGCGGGGGCTTTACCGCGCCCCCTAAACGTGCGATTTTTAGGGCGATGGATTTTAACGAACGCGTCCAGCAGATGCTCATTCAGATCGTCCCCTTCTTCATGGCGATCGTCTTCCACGAATTCGGCCACGGCTTCGTCGCGAAAATGTGGGGCGACCGGACGGCGACCGACGCCGGCCGACTGACGCTGAATCCGCTCGTGCATATCGATCCGATCGGGACGGTTGCGATCCCGATCATCAATATGGTCACCGGAATCCCGCTCCTCTTCGGCTGGGCGAAGCCGGTGCCGATCAATCCGACGCGTTTCCGCAAGTACCGCCAGGGTCTCTTCTGGGTCTCGATGGCCGGCCCGGGAACGAACTTCATCATCGGTTTCTTCTCGGCCCTGATGTTCGGCGCGTTCGTGAAATTCGTACCGCAGGATTTCTCCCTCTTCGAACCGATCTATAAAATGATGATCGCCGCGATCCAGATCAATTTCGCGCTCGGCTTGTTCAATCTCCTTCCCATCCCGCCGCTGGACGGCGCGAAGATCCTCGAGAGTTTTCTCGGCTATAATGCCACCCAGATGCTCCGCCAGGCCGAACGCTATAGCTTCTTCATCCTGATCGCGCTCCTCTGGTCGAACGCGCTCGCATTCCTCGGGATTCCGATCACGTTCCTCACCCACCTCGCGCTCGACGTTTCGTCGGTGTTTTTCGGGCCGTTCGCATGACGTCCGCGGCCGCTCCCTCGAAGAAAGTCATGCTCTCCGCGGTCCAGCCCTCGAACCGGCTGACGATCGGGAACTACGTCGGCGCGGTCTTGAACTGGGTGAAGCTCCAGGCGGACTACGATTGTATTTTCTTCGCCGTCGATCTGCACGTGATTACGAATCAGCGCGGCTCCGCGGAACTCCGGCGCCAGACCTATTTAACGCTCGCGACTTACATCGCGGCCGGTTTGGACGTGAAGGAATCCACTCTCTTCGTCCAATCCCATGTCCCGGAACACGCCGAACTCTCGTGGCTCCTGACCTGTCACGCGACGATGGGCGAAGTTTCGCGGATGACCCAGTTTAAGGACAAGTCGGGAAAACACGGCGGCGAATCGATTCCGATGGGCCTCTTCGCCTATCCGGTGCTCATGGCCGCGGATATCCTGCTGTACCAAACGAATTTCGTGCCGGTCGGCGCGGATCAAAAGCAGCATGTCGAGCTGACGCGCGATCTCGCCCTTCGGATGAATAACTATTATACTGCGGGGTGGGACAAGCCCGGCACGAAAGAAACTCCGCTCTTCACGCTCCCCGAACCTTGGATTCCGAAAGTCGGCGGAAAAATTCTAAGCCTCCAGGATCCGACCCAGAAAATGTCGAAATCCGACGCCGACCCGAAGGCGACGCTTTTTCTGGACGACACGGATAAGGACATCGAAAAAAAGGTGAAAAGCGCGGTCACCGATTCGGGCTCCGAAATCATCGATTCCGACGAAAAACCCGGCATTCGGAATCTCCTCACGCTCCAGTCCGTCTTCACCGGAAAATCGATCCCGGAGATCGTCGCGAGCTACGCCGGAAAACAATACGGACACCTCAAGGTCGATACGGCCGCGATTTGCGTCGAAGCGATCCGTCCGATTCGCGAGGAAACCGCGAAGCTGATGGGCGATTTGGCTTACCTTGATCAAGTATTGAAGCGCGGCGCCGAAAAGGCGCGCCAAATTGCTTCAGTTACCTTGACCCGCGTTAACGACAAAATGGGTTTCATTCCCCGGACTTGAAGCCTTCATCGGACCGCGGCCGAGGGGAGTGCGCTCCGTGTCGGTTTGAGGCTTGCGTCGAGGGAAACTTTCGATAGGATACTGTCAGAGGGTTGACTGAAGTAGTACGTCGCTCGTCCAGGTGCGCCAAGGTGGCGCACCCTCCGGAGGATGTTTGGCTCATCGCGTACCGATTAACATTCGAGTCGACCGGTTCGAGGGCCCCCTCGATCTGCTCCTCTACCTGATCCAGAGTCACGAGCTCGACGTCTCGAAGATCGCGATTTCGCGGATCACGGACCAGTACCTCGCCTACGTCCGGCTGATGCAGGAACTCGACTTCGACATCGCGTCGGATTTCCTCGTGATGGCGGCGACGCTGATCCAGTGGAAGTCGAAATCGCTCCTTCCCGTCGACGTCGATCCGAACGCGCTCGCCCTCGGCGACGACGACATCCTTTCGCCGGAAGATCTCCTTCGTCAGCTCCTCGAGCATCAGCGCTTCCTCGACGCCGGTCAGGAACTTGCTCGCCTCCCGCTCCTCGGCGACGACGTCTACCAGCGGCCGATGACCCGGAAGACCACGGAAAAAGTTTGGAAGACGATGGAAGTGACGTCGCTCGCGACCACCTTCCAAGACTTGCTCGTGAAAGAACGCAAGCGGACGACGATCCTCAAGAAGGAAACCGTCTCGCTCGCCGAAAAGATCCTCGATTTCGGGGAGCGCATGGAGGTCGGCGGTTTGACCGCCCTCCGCGCACTCCTCCGCGATCCGAATTCCCGTCCCGAAACGGTAGTGAGTTTTCTCGCGACGCTCGAACTCGGGCGATTGAAAAAAATGCGGCTCCACCAAGAAAAGGCGTACGAAGAAATCTATGTTGAACTTTTGGAAAGCATTAAAGGGTTTAATACAGACCTTGCGCGGGGCTTTGATTCCGTCGAAGAAGCCGTCGACCAGGGAATCGCCGAGCGTGCCGCTCACGGAGAAGGTCACGCCGCCAGCACCGCCGCCGCCGCGGCCCTTGGAATTTATCCTCCGGACGCCCCTCCCGGAGAGCGTGGAACTGAAATTCAGCTGGCCGATGACGATCGAGCTGCGGCATCCCTATCCGGAAACGATCGAGCTGCGGACGAGCGCGCCGATCAGTTTCGAACTCCGGCATCCAATGCCGGAGAGTTTCGAACTCCGGCATCCAATGCCGGAGAGTTTCGAACTTCGGCATCCGATGCCGGAGAGTTTCGAACTTCGGCATCCGATGCCGGAGAGCGTGGAACTTCGGCATCCGCCTTCGACCTCGGTGCCTTCGGAGAGTCCGCCGAACCCGACCTCCGATCCGTTCTCGCCGGGACTGACGACCGAAATCACGGACGACGTGGCGCGGATGGTGAGCACGCTCCCGTTCCTGACGCTGAAACCGGAAACCGAGGCCCTGCCGATGGCCGTCGGAATGTCGAACGGAATGCTAACGAATGAGGTCGCGATGAGCCCGAAGAAAACCAAAACCGAAAATGAAACGGTTCCGGGGCCGACGTTAGGGAAAGGACCGACCGAACTTCCTTCCGACGTCGGAACCGGCGACACGACCGGCGATCTTGAGTCCGCCGCGTCCGATTGGTCCGCCGATCCGATCGCGACCGGTCATTCCGAAGAATCGCCGTCGCCGTCGATTTCGCTCATGACCGATCCCTCGGGATTCGGTTCGACGATGAGTAGAACCCACGCCATCGCCGCCGCCCAAAACTCGGACGAAGAGCTTCCGCTCGACCTCGATCTCGCCGACGTCGATTCCGACGACGCGGACGACGAACTCGCGCCGCTGAATCTCTCCGATAACGAGGCCGAAATCGAAGAAACGCTCGCTCGCCTCCAAGCGAAGGTCGCGGCCCAAGACGCCGCCGCTGCGAAGGATGCCGCTGAACTCGAAGGCGCGAAGGCCGCCGAAGCGAAGGCGCTCCTCGCCGCCCAGATCGCCGAAGACGAAGCGCTCGAACGCGCGCTGAAGGAAGAAGCCGAGGACGACCTCGCGAACGATCCGGAACTTCGGGCCGCGCTGCCGCGCGAGCCGGAAGAGACGGAAAGCGGCGAGCTCGACCTTCGCGAGATGGAGAGCTGTATCGAAGCCCTCCTCTTCATGAGCGAAAAACCGCTCAGCGCGACGAGGCTCCGCGACCTCCTCGGACCCGAGATGTCGCTTCACTATTTCCAGGAAGCGCTCACGAACCTCCAGGCGCGCTACGCCCGCTTCTCCCACGGGATCGAACTCGCCGAGATCGCCCACGGTTACCAGTTCCGGACGAAACCCGTCCGGGCGCCGCTCGCGAAGAAGCTCGCGAAGATCCAGACCCAGCGCCTCTCGACCGGTGCGATGGAATCGCTCGCGATCATCGCCTACAAGCAACCGGTGATGAAGGACGACATCGATAAGATCCGCGGCGTCGACTCCTCCCACTTCATCCGCGGCCTCCTCGACAAGAAGCTCATCAAGATCACCGGTCGTTCGGAACTCCCCGGCCGTCCGATGCTCTACGCGACCTCGTCGGAATTCCTCGAGATCTTCTCGCTGAAGTCGCTCGACGCGCTTCCGCCGCTGAAGGAGCTCGAGTCGATGATTCCGGGTTCCCAGTCCGGAAACGCCGACGACGCCGATCCGCGCGTGAAGAAGATGCGCGAACTCGTCTCCCAAATGAACTCGGACGATTCCGTATCGCTTCTCTACGATCCGAAGGAAGACGAGAAGTTCCTGACCGATATCCGCGAGCGCGTGAAGTCGATCGAGATCATCACGCCGACCCTCCAGGCCCAGGCCGACGAGATCGAAGCGGCGAAGGTCGCGAACAAGGAGCGCCTGAAGGCGATCGCCGAAGGTCGCCTCGATCCCCAGGCGGAATCCTTCGCGAACGCGGTCGACGAGACAAATCCCGGCGATACCGCCGAGATGCCGATCGATTGATTACATCCGCGGCGAACGGCCAGTGCCCATGAGTTCGATGAAGTCGGACCAGTGCGCGCCCTGGTCGAACCGAAGCGTCCGGTAGTCGGCGAGCGCCGCCGGCGTGGCGTTCGCCATCCGGTACTGACCGGCCCAAATCGACATTCCCGAGGCGTTGATGTTCGAGGAGTTCGTGTACATCACGCCGACGAGGTCGTGCTCGAGCTGCTGGAACTCCGGCCAGTCCTTCATGCCCGGCATCGAGTAGAAACAGCTGAGAATGTCGCGGAACTCGAAGCTCGAGGAGGCGCCGATCGAAGGAAAGCGGCACTCCTTCAGGAAGTGGGTCTGGAAGGCCGCCTGGGCCGCCGGCGACTGCCGCTTGAGCGCGGTGATCATGTTCGCGAGCGACGCTTCGAAATACTGCATGTTTTGGAGGTTGAACCCGGAAAAATTCGTGTCGGTGTTCGACTTGCTCGCGAGGAGCACGATCTGGTACGCCCAGCGTTTCGCGTCGAGTCCCGGTAGCCGCTCGAGCTGGCGGAGAATGTCGATCACGCTGATCGAATAGCCGTGCACGTTCTCGCGGGACGCGACGTAGAAGCGAAGGGAGCCGTCGAGCTCGCCGAGCGCTTCGGCGGAGCCGACGAGGCACATGTCGGTCACGAAAAGCTCGATCGGACGCCCGAGCGCGGAGGCCATGCCGTGAAACGCGTCGGAAATGTCCTTCGCGTTCATCGCGTGGCCGGTTTCCTCGTCGAAGCTGAAAAGTCCGCCCGAAGAACGCACGTAGTTCGAGCCGTGGTCGAAGATGTAGAGGACGGTCCGGCGGGCCGGAAATTTCCGGGACCAGGCCGCGAAGTCGACGAGCGACTGACCGACGCCCATGTCGACGTGGCCGAGGTCCTGAAAAGCGGAATCGGGTTCGGCGACTTGATTCAATCCCTTGAGCATCCGGAAGCGCTTCACGCCGACCTTACAAAGGTCGAGATTCCGATCGACGACGCTCGTCGGATCCCACTTCGCTTGGGAAATTCCGTATTCGACGAGGATGTTCACGTTCGCGGGGAGGTTCAGCGGAACGTTATTCCCGCCGTTCACGTCGCTCATCGCGTAGAGATTCTTCAGCACGAAGTCCTGCATCTCCTGCTGGAGGGACGGCTGATCGGGCGCGCTCTTCGCGTTCAGAAAGAAAAGGATATTCCACTCGGCCGGCTGGACGGCGGCATCGGCGTGAAACGGGAAGGCGACGGGAAGGGCGCACAAAATGCCGAAAACGAATGCCTTTAACTTCATCTTTTCAGTCCTCCAAGACGTCGGACGAAAGGAAATAGGCGACTTTGGCGCCTTGCGCAAGAACTCCCCCCCGCGGTCGGGAGCCGGAGCTAAAGCCTCGAAATCGTGCGACTAAAAACCCCGTCAGCGGCGAAGCGACGCGTCATAAATAATCAGATCGTCGTCGGTGGGGGTTCCCCGTTAGTGGCATTCCGGATTCGTGATCATCGCCTCGCCCGGACCGATCTCGCGCGACCGGGAAAGGATCCGATTCGCGAGGAGGCGCGACTCCTCGGAGTTCCCTTTCGCTGGCCGGACCATGAGGCCGTCCGACGAATAAGTCATCGTGAGCGGGAGGTGGCGGGTGCCGTTCACGAACACTTCGCCCTTCGCGTTCTTCGTCAGGCCGATGTAGATCATCGCCGACGTCCGCTTCGCGACGCCCTTCTGGCCGCTGATGAAGTTTCCGAGCGAATAGATGACGTAGCCTTCGTGCCCGTCGGTCCCGACGAGCTTGTCGACCGGCTGGAGCACATGGGGATGGTTGCCGAAAACGACGAGGGCGCCGGCATTGATCATGTCTTGCGCAAGCTTCCGCTGATCGGAGCCCGGCACGTGGGTGTACTCGATGCCCCAGTGCGGGGTCACGATGACGGCGTCGATCGTCGGATCGGCGCGAAGCCGGCGGATCTGATCGAGGACGATCGAGCGCTGCTCGAAGCAAAGGAGCACGAGGCCGGTCGGATCGGGAATCCCGTTCGTGCCGAAGGTGCACGCGATCCAGCCGATTTTGAATCCGTCGCTTTCGGTGACCGTCGTCCAATCGGTTTTTTCCGGGGAAATCCGCGCGGCGGTTTCCGTCGTGCGCGTCCCGGAGAACGGCAGTTCATGCCGTTTCAGCTGTTCGATCGTCCGATCGACACCGGTCGTTCGGCGGTCCATCGCGTGATTGTTCGCGGTCGAAACGACGTCGATCCCGGAGCCGCGAAGGTCGCCGACGAGTTCGGGGTTGTAATTGAACATCGGATAGCTCGTGTAAGCGATGTGATCGAAACGCGTGCCCGGATCGGAAACGAGGTGACCCGAGGACGAAACGGCGCCCGCCGTCGGTCCTTCGAGGTTCGCGTACATCGCAGAAACGCGCTTCAGCTCCGGTTCCATATCGAACCAGAGGGAGTGGAATCCGTTCGAGCGGCTCATACCCTGGACGGCGAGCGGCTGGTGAAGGAGGACGTCGCCGACGGCGCCGATG
>JAYVXM010000301.1:0-1701 GCA_043785205.1 Bdellovibrionales bacterium | reverse complement strand
CAGGATTGTCCCTTTCCCGGTGCGCATCCGAGCGTTTAGAATGGGAGACAGCTATGGCGAAAACCGTATTGATCGTCGATGACGTCGCGTTCGTAAGAAAAGCCCTCACGGAAATCCTGCGTGAAGCGGGCTACCAAGTCGTCGGCGAAGCGGCCGACGGAAGGGAAGCCATCGAGAAGTGGCGCGAGTTACGCCCTGATCTCGTGACCATGGACGTCGTCATGCCGAATTTAGGCGGAATCGACGCGACCAAGGAAATCATGAAACAGGATAAGAATGCCGTCGTGGTGATGATTTCCGCGATGGATCAGATTCACCTGGTGATGGAAGCGATTCACGTCGGCGCGAAAGACTATATCCAGAAACCGTTTCACTCCGAGGACGTATATAACGTCCTTTCCCGAGCGATTCGCGGCGAGTCCTCCCCCGACGCGCCGAGTACGCTCGCGCCCCGCGCCGGCTAAAGCGTAAAGGAAACCATGCTGAAGTTCATCGGATGGGTTTTGAAAGCCTCGTTTTTCGCGATCGCGGTGCTCATCGCCGCACACTATGTGACTTGGGACGGAAAGTCCGTAAGCGATCAAGTTCGGTCGACGCTTTCCTCGGCTGAAAAGTCGGCACCGGTGAAAACAATCCATCGGAAATCGAAGGCACTCATTCAAGACGCGAAACAGGCCGCCTCGCACGTCGGTATCGACACCGCCACGAAGGCGGTGGAAATCATTCCGGCCGCGGACCGAGTTCGACTCCAATCCCTGATTCACTCTTCGGACGAAGGTTAGTCTTACTCCGCGGAGGGGACCGACGCCGTGACTCCGGTTTGGAAGAGGTTTTTACCGTCGATCGCCATGCGGTTCACGACGTGCTCGACGTTATGGGATGCTCCCCCGCCGATTTCCGCGAGGTCGCTCCGGAGTTCCACGATGCTATAGAGCAAATTACGCCGAATTCGCTTCATGAACCTTCGGTTGTCGAACTCGGATCCGAGATCTTCGCCCTGGTTATGGATGCCGTATGCGAGCAACCACCCGGGATGGAGCGGGTAGTACTTAGAAATGTAGGGATGGGCGCACGCGCGCTCGAATTTTTCGTCGCGGCGGTAGAGCTGTTGGTTTTGCAACTTCCGAGGCACGAGACGATCGAAGATGTCCCGGAGCGAATAAGCGATCGCGGGGATCGCGTTTTCCGGGGTGCCGCAATTCCGAGTAAAGGAACGGATGGCCAGAAGGCGGGTGGCGTCCGGAAGCGTATTATCCGGAGAGGAGTAATTCGTCTTTAAGGCGTTCAGGATCGTCGCGTCGGGGACCGCGTCGGCTTCGCGGGGACGGAGCTGGATCTGCCAATCGGCGTGAAAATCGTCGTTCGGAACGGTCGAGCTCTTCGAGAAGTCGGCGTTTTCGAAAACCGATCCGACGATCGCCGGCGAAAGGCTGTCTTCGTTACAAACGACGCCGACCGGCCAGCCGAGTGCGGTTTGGGCTTCGGGAGCGAGGGTGCTCATGTAGCGGCACCATTGCCAGATATTCAAAGAGCCGGTACCGCATGAGTAGTTCTCCCCGTCACGAATCACGCCGAGATCGGTGATCATCGCTTCAAGGTTGATGACGCCGTAAAGAAACTGGGGAGGCATTCCGTATTTTTCGGCGGAGGAATAGATGAGGTCGATCTTCTTGTCCCGATCCATGTAGAGATGAAGGGTCA
>JAYVXM010000300.1:0-5819 GCA_043785205.1 Bdellovibrionales bacterium | reverse complement strand
CGGAAAATTCCTGCTGAAGGACGTTTTGGACTCCCGACTTCATCCCGCCGACTCCGTCGTACGCGAGTCGGTCGAACTCCCGGTGAAACTTTTTTAACGTCGGCGCGAGATTCCCCGTCAAAATGCCCGACGACGGGGCATTCGCTACTCCCGTGCCGCGGGTCCGTTTCGCGTTTCCGTTTCTCGCACCTGTCGGCGTCGGCCGATTCTTGAGCAGATAATATCCCGCAAAACCGAGTGCAAGCGCGCCACCGAGCACGACCAGCGGCCGTTCCCTTACGATATTCTCAAGTTCGCGCTCGAGCGAAACGGCGCTTTTCCCGAAGGATTCGGTCCAATCCTCGACGGGAGTCGCCCCCGGGGCGGGTTTGATTTCGTTGCGGGCGGGTAAACGTCCCGCGTTTTCGGTCCGAGCCGGGCGCGGCTGATTGCGATTTTTATCCAGGTTCGCCATATCTTCGTCCTCCTGACGAAGATATAGCAACTCGCAAGCCAGCTCTTGAGGGGGCCTTTAGGGCTCTTTAGTACAACAAGGGCGTTTTCGAACGGGACGCGGATCAGGCTTCTTCAGAACTCGCGGATGTAACGACGGCCGGATTCGTATCGATCTTGGCCTTTTCGGTGAGCTTCTTCACGACTTCGTTCATGAGCTCGCGCTCTTTGCGCGATTTTAATTCGAGTTGCGTATTCTTCTTCTCGGCGTCGTACTTCGCGAGGTCCGGCCTTTTCGCGTCGGTCACGAGGACCACCGAGATCCGGGCCGGGCTTTCGTAGATTTTCGCTTTCCCAACGGAAAGGCCGTTCTCGCCGTAGAGGTCTTTCGTCAGTTCCGGATGATCCTGGGACCCGGGAACTTGATTCGCCGACTCCGGAACGTTCGGATGTTCGGTCACCGTCACTCCGAACGGTTTGAGATAGGCGTTCACCGTCTCGTCCGATTTCTTATCGGCCTTCAGAAGCGCGGCGACTTTTTCGGCCGCGGCCTTCGGAGAAAGCGCCGGAGCGGTAAAGTCCTTTCCGTCTTTCCCTTCCTTCGCCTTCGCCGCGGGGGCGGCGGCCGGGATCGACACCATCTTGAAGGTACGCACGTTTTTCGCGTGCAGGTACTCGTCCTTCACTTCGGCCTCGGAAACCCGAATCTGATTGCCGAAACTCTTCGTCCAATCTTCGACCGCGAGTTGTTCGCGGATCAGCTTCTCGAACGAAGCCGTCGTGTAGTTGTTCGCCTGGAGCGTGGCGCGATATTGAGCCGGATCGAACTTTCCGTCCTTTTGGAAATACGTCATCCCCACGATTTCCTGACGGACGGCTTCGTCACTCGGCTCCCGGCCGCTCGAAAGCGCCGCCTGGGCCATCAATTTTTGTTGGGCGAGTTCTTGGAAAACGCTTTCCCGCATGCGGAACATCTTGATCTGTTCCTCCGTGAGTTTCCCACCCATCATCCCCTTGAACATTTCGACTTTACGCTCGAGCGCTTTGTTGAAATCGGAAATGGAAATCGATTCGCCGTTGACGGTCCCCGCGACGGCGCCATCGTGGAGCCCGCGCGTGGCCTTCGGTCCGAAGACGCCTTCGAACGCGAAAACGAGAGCGATGAATCCGATGATTCCCGTGATGATCCAGCCGCCTACTTTTCCACGCATTGAACCGATCATAAACGTTGACACGTCCTTTCCGTTGGCCGGATTATACGTCTAAAGAACGAACCCGGCGTCTATGATTAAATACCTGAAAGAATACCGCTTTTACATCACTCTCTTTCTGTTCTTACTCATCCCGGTGATCGCCCTCGATACGACTTCTCGCGCGCCGCGTGATTATCGCTTCTATGACCGCGTCATCCTCGCCGTTACGGCGCCGATTCAGACCGCCATTTCCTGGACGCTCGAACAGGCCGTCGACGTCTACCAAGGGTATCTTTACCTTTGGAACGTGAAGACCCAAAACACGCGGCTCTTCGAGGAAAACCGGAAACTTCTCGGTCAGATCGCAAATCTGAAGGAAGCCCAGAACGAAAATACGCGGCTCCGGGAAATCCTGAATTTCCAAGAGAAACTCAAACTCGAAACCATCGTCGCGCGCGTCATCGCGAAAGACGTTTCCACGGAATTCCGGGCGGTCCGACTCAATCGCGGCGAAAGCGCAGGCATAAAAAAAGGCATGGCCGTCATCACCTACGAAGGCGTGGTCGGCCGGGTCACGCGGACGACGGGCTCGACGGCAGACGTCGTGACGATTCTCGATCTCCTTTCCGCCGTCGACGGCGTGATCGAGCGCTCGCGCGCACGGGGCGTCGTCGAAGGATTGACCGACGAGCTTTGCCAGCTGAAATTCACCCTACGGACGGACGATATCCAAGTGGGTGATCTTCTCCTTTCGTCGGGACTCGGGGGCGTTTACCCGCGGGGAGTGGCGGTCGGTACCGTGTCCCGCGTGAAGAAAAAACCGTTCGGGATCACCCAGGACGTCGAAATCAAGCCGAGCGTCGATTTCACCAAGCTCGAAGAGGTCATGATCGTGACCGACCAACGGGTCGAAGTGCTTGAGCGCGAAAAAGCGGCCGCCGTCGCCCGCGCGGCGATGGAAAAAGAGCGCGAGAAGGAGCGCGAAAAGGCCGACAAGGCCGCCGCGGCCGCGAATCCCGCCCCGACGCCGACCCCGACCCCGAAAAGCGGGAAGAAAAAGAAGGCGAACCCGTGAGGAGCCTCCTTCTCCGCTTCCTGAACGCCCCGTTTTTCGTCCTGATCGTGGCCGCCGGAGTGGCGATCCAAAGCACGCTCTTCAACGCCTATCCGCTCTGGTATTTCCAACCCGATCTCGTCCTGATCGCCGTCATCTGGTGCGCGCTTCGCCGGACGCTGACCGAAGGCGGAATTCTCGTCCTGATCTTCGCGTCGATCGTCGAGACCCATTCGAGTTCTCCGACCGGCTTCTTTCTATGCATCTACATGGCGATCTTCCTAGGCATCCGCGCCTTCTCGCGGTTCTTCGTGATCTCCCAGTTCGCCTCCCTCCTCGTCGTGACCATTACCTCGGCGATCGCTTGGAAAATCCTCGTGCTCGTCGTGCTCGCGACGCTCGACCATGCCGGAGCTCAGTTCTACCATTTCACGATCACGCTCTTGCCCTTCGCCGCGATGGAAGGGCTCATGGGCTTTTGGGCGTATAAGTTCCTCGACTCCTTCGACCGCGCGACGTCGAAATCCGAACGCTCCCGCCAACTCATCGAAGACGAACTTTTAGTCGAGGAAGGCCTCTAGATGTCTTTTCTCGGCCAAGAAGAGCAGATCCGAGAACTCCAGGACCGCTTCCGGTACCTCTACCTCGCGCTCATCCTCGGGGCGATGCTCCTCTTTTCACGCCTCGTTTACCTCCAGATTTTTCGCGGCGACCTTTTTCGCCAGTACTCCGAGGAAAATCGGATCAAGAAGGTGAAGATCGCGGCTCCGCGCGGAATGGTCTTCGACCGGAACCGGACGCTCCTCCTCGACAATCGGCCGGCGTTCGACCTCGAAATCATTCCGCAGTACCTCAAGGAATCGAAACGCGGGCCGGAAACGCTGACCACGCTCGCGACCCTCATCAAGATGAAGGAGGACGACATCCGCGCGCAGCTCGAGAAGATGAAGGGCCAGCCGTCCTTCATTCCGGTGAAGATCAAGGAAGACCTCTCGCGTGAGGAGGTCGCTCTCGTCGAAGCTTGGAAGATCGACATGCCGGGAGTCCAGGTCCAGCAGGAGATCAAGCGCACGAATCTCTACGGCGACGTCGCCGCCCACCTCCTCGGTTACATCGGGGAAGTCAGCGCTTCGGAACTCCCGCAGATGAACAAAAACGGCGAAGTCTATAAGCTCGGCGATTCGGTCGGAAAATTCGGAATCGAACAGCGCCTCGAGGAAGTCCTCCGCGGCGAAGACGGCGAGAAGCTCGTCGAAGTGGACGCCCTCGGCCGGATCAAACTCGATCGTTCGCGCGGCCGCGTGCTCGCCACCTCCGAAATGGAAAAACCGGCGACGCCGGGGAAGAATCTGATCCTCTCGATCGACCAGGACCTCCAAATGGCGGCCGTGAAGGCGTTCGGCGAAAAGGCCGGCGCCGTCGTCGCGATCAATCCGAAGAATGGCGAGATCCTCGCCATGGTCTCGCGTCCGTCGTTCGACCCGACTTCTTTTTCCCGAGGCATTCCCGCGGCGCTCTGGACGAACCTCGTGAACAACGAGAACCGTCCGATGCGCGACAAGACCATCCAGGATCACTATCCCCCCGGGTCGGTGTTCAAGATCGTGACCGCGATCGCCGGCCTCGAAGAAGGAGTGATCGACGAACACACCGTCTTCAACTGCGCCGGGAAGATCCAGGTCGGGAGCAAAACCTTCCACTGCTGGCAGAAGAACGGTCACGGGAACATTTCCGTCCGGGACGCGATCACGAAGTCCTGCGACGTTTTTTTCTACAAGGTCGCCCAGCGGCTCAAGTCGGTCGACGACCTCGCGAAATGGGCGTTTTACCTCGGCCTCGGCCGTCGGACGGGGATTCCGCTCGCCCGCGAGGTTCCCGGACTGATTCCGACCGAAGAGTGGAAGATGAAGCGGCTGAACCAACCTTGGAATCCGGGCGAGACGCTTTCGGTCGCTATCGGGCAGGGCTACGTCCTCACGACGATCCTTCAACTCGCGAACACGTACGCGTCGGTCGCGAACGGCGGAACGCAGTACCGCCCGTTCTTCGTGAAGCGGATCGAATCGATCGACGGCCAGGTCATTTCCGAATCGAAACCGGAAATCCTCGACCAACACAAGCTGAAGCCCTCGACGGCGCGTGCGATCCGCGACGGACTCTATAACGTGGTGAATGACCGGACGGGAACCGCGTTCTCGCAGCGACTTCCGGGGATGGACTTCGTCGGGAAGACAGGAACCGCCCAGGTGATCAACCTGAATAAAGGAAACGTCTATAATAAGTGCGAAAACATGAAATACCGGGAGCGCCACCACGCGCTCTTCGCCGGGTACGCGCCGGCCGACGACCCCCAGATCGCGGTGGCCGTCATTGCGGAGCACGGCTGCCACGGCGGGACCGCGGCCGCCCCGGTCGCGCGGGCGATCATCGATACCTACCTCCGGAAACTCGATCCGGTGAAGTACAGCGAAGCGGCCATCGGCGCTCGCATCGAAGCCGATAAGGAAAAGGCGAAAAAAGATTGGTTGGCGAAAGTGAAGAAGGCCGCAGACGAAAAGGCGGCCGCCGCCGCGGAGGAAGATGTCCCGCAAACCGAAAACCAAACCTTGCCGGTCGCGATTCCCCCCGCCGCCGGGGCCGGAGATTGAGCGATGAGTTATACCTATTCCGAGAGCCAGCCGACCCAGGATCCGAGCCAAAACCGATACGGTTTCTACGACGAGGAGCTGAAGAAGTTCAATTGGAACATGCTCATCCTCGAGTTCATCCTCTTCGGGATCGGAATCTGGAATCTCGTCTCGGCGACCGCGGTCGAGGATAAATCCCAAGGCCTCTTCCGAAATCAGCTCATCTGGTTCGGTGTCGGGATGGTCATCACCGCCGTCATTCTAATGATCCACTACTCGTTCCTTTCGCGGGTCGCCTACGTCGTCTACTTCGGGAACATCCTTCTCCTCGTCCTCGTCCTGATTATCGGAAAGTCGAGCCTCGGCGCGCGCCGATGGATCGGTTTCGGCGGATTCACGATCCAGCCGTCCGAGTTCATGAAAATCTCGATGGTGCTTTGCCTCGCGAAGTATTTCGAAACGGACCGGATCCAGGGTGGTTACGGGCTGAAGGAACTCGCGCTCCCGACTCTC
>JAYVXM010000299.1:0-1701 GCA_043785205.1 Bdellovibrionales bacterium | reverse complement strand
GCGGTTACCCCCAACGCTATCCAGGGATGAAGATGAGTCGGCCTGCGGCTTAGCTGCTTAGCATCGGTCTCCAATTTTTCGCAAACTCATTCGGAGTTTTCATTCCGAGAGAGCTATGCGGATGAAGCTCGTTGTAATCCTCGGTTCTCCAACTCTCGATTTTCTTCCGAGCATCTTCGAGATTTCGAAACATGTGCTCATTCAAACACTCGTCCCGAAATCTCGAATTGAAAGACTCGACGAATGCATTTTCATTCGGTTTTCCTGGCGTGATGAAGTCATGAGTGACCCCGATCGTCTCGACCCACGCCCGGAGCGCGTTCGATTGAAATTCCGGACCATTGTCCGATCGCAATCGCTCCGGAAGTACCCCACGGCTCCCTAGAAATTCACCCACCGCTTCACCGCCGATCGAGTGATCGACGAAGATTCCGACGCATTCTTTCGTGAAATCATCGACTACCGTCAGGCATTTGAGTTTTCGATTCGTCATGATCCAGTCGTGCACGAAATCCATCGACCAAACTTCGTTGGGTCGCGTAGGTTGCGGCCTGACGATCTTCGGAACGCGGCCGAGTTTCTTACGCTTTCGTTTCTTCACCTGCATCTGCATTTCTCGGTAAATTCGGTTCGTCCGCTTGCGATTGATCGGCATACGCTTTCTGATCCAGTCCTGAAGACGCGGCAATCCTCGCCGCGGAAAGCGCGTCGCAAACTCAGTAATCAGCTCTCGAATGGGTTCGTCCGCGATCGGACGCCTTGGGACGTACCGGAATCCCGATCGCGTGATTCCGGCTGATCGACAGGCCTGAGACACCGAGCGGCGGCGCTCGTCCCTAAGTTCCGCCACCGCTCGTCGCTTCTGTTCAGGCCTTACCAGTTTTTTGAGTTGATGTACTTTAGGTCATCGATCGTCATCGCCATATTGGCGACCATTCGCTTGAGCTTCTGGTTCTCGGTTTCGAGCGCCTTCATGCGCTTGGCGTCCGCGACTTCCATGCCCGCGTATTTTTTCTTCCAGACGTAGATCGTCTGCATGTGAACGCCGAGCTCGCGACAGATCGTTTTCACGTCCGTGCCCGTCTCCAGGCGCTTCAGTGCGCCGATAATTTGCTCTTCGGTAAATCGTTTCTTCATGGTCACTCCTTTGGCCTTTCTAGGGCCATGTTAATGCAGAGTGACTCATCGTCAAGACTGGTTAGCTAGAGGGGGTAACCGCGAGCCGACGCCGTGGCATTTTTAAAAGTAAATCCCGAATCGGCGATCGTTCTTCGGCCATTTTTGACCACGAATGACCTGATCGGTTCAAGAGATGGTCTGCCGAAGCGGTATGTGATCGATTTCTCAAAAATGTCGCTTGTCGAAGCGCAGCGCCATTCAAAGTTATTTCGAATAGTGAAAGAAAAAGTTTTGCCGAAGCGCGAGGCGGAGGCATTGAAGGAAGAAAATAGAAATAAGAAAACGCTTGATAGAAATCCGAACTCGCGGGTGAATCATCACCATAAAAACTTTCTTAACCACTGGTGGCATCTTTCCTATGGGCGTGAAGAGCTCATGCGCGAACTAAAAAAGATGAAACGATACATAGTCTGCGGAAGCGTTACTGTCCTGTCCGGGCTCGATCGACACAGTTAGGGTGAAAATTTAAGATAGGTTTTCGTGTCGATCGGGGCGTAAACCCCTGATTTCACAGCATGGCTC
>JAYVXM010000298.1:0-5819 GCA_043785205.1 Bdellovibrionales bacterium | reverse complement strand
CCGCGCGAATCGCACGGGGTCATGGAGAAACGCGGTATCGCGCGCGCGGCAGAGGAGAGTATCGAGGGCCCCGAGTCCGACCGAGAGCGTGATGATCTGGGCCTGCCCGGCGAGCGTATTCATCGGATCGAATCCCGGCGGGTTCCCGGAGAGAAGTCGCATCATCTCGGTGAGGATGATCCCGTAGATCTGGTTCCGCACGAAGAAAGTGCCGTTCCGGATCGGGCGTCCCGCCGTCTTCAGATTAAGGTTAAAGACGTTCGAAATGGAGTGGGCGAAGACGCCGTGAAAGACCGAGACCGAGGTCTGAAAGGTCGCGATGGCCGTCGCGGCGAGCGGGTGAATCCCGGGCGTGGAAAACCACGTCGTGAAGGAGGTGATGCCGCGGTAGGTGCCGACGATCGCGCCGGTGCGGATCGTCCGTTCCGTCGGGCGGACGAGCGCTTGGCGAAATTCCTTCGCGAAGGCGGGTTTGCCCGCGACCTCCGCGACCGCGTCGAGGCGGTGTTCGGCGCCGGCGACCGCGCGGGACTCGGCCTCCGCAAGCTCGACGGGGACCGCGACGACGTCGACGGCGATCCGATCGGCGCGGGCGCCGCGTTTCGCGCGAAGCGATTTCGCGTACGCGCGGAGTCGGGCGGCGAGCGCGCGCCCTTTCATGAGGCCTTCGGGAGTCTTTTCGGCGAAAACGTCGATGACGTGCGGTTCGGTCGAGTTTTCGGGGAGCGCGCCGATGATGCCGTCGACGACTTCGGATTCACCGGCGGAAGACCCGTCGGTCTCGCCGTACGCGTATCGGTACCGGACGGGCTCGGGGGTATCTCCGGGGTTCGCGCGCGTGCCGACGACGAGCTCTCCGGCGCCGGGACCGTAAACGGATTCGGCCCCGGTCTCCGCCGCGCTTACGGAAGCGGCGAGAAGCCCGAGGCCGAACGAAATCGTGAGCGATGCCTTCGAACGAGGGGTGCGCAAAGGCGGGACCTTATTGCTCCAGGAGCGGTTTCGCCGGCGGCGTACTTTCGACGTCGGAGAATTCGAAGGTTTGCTCGTCGTCGTAGGCGCGCATGACTTTCTTGAACTCGCTCGACGCCTTCAGGATCCGGGCTTTCTGGTCGGTGTGAACGCCGAAATCCTTCAGCGTCTGAATGAACTGGGTGATGCCGCTCGAACCGACGAATTCGAGTTTTTCCATGTCGAAGATCACCTTCGTCGGAGTCGAGTCGGTCTTCGTCGCGGTCGCGACCTTCTTCAAGTTTTCTTTGAAGGGTTCCTGGGTTTCGTAGTCGAGTTTTCCGTCGACGACGACCACGATGGTGTCTCCGATTTTCTTGATCTGCGCTTTCATGGCTTTTCTCCCTCGTTCAATGGACCTAAAACGATTATGATCCTAGGCAATGGCCCCCAAAAAGAGGCAAGAATTGCCGAAAAAATCGACCTCCGCCGCGAGCCGGCCGGTGGACGACGGACGGACGCGTTCCGGCATCGGAACGCTCTACGTCGTCGCGACGCCGATCGGGAATTTGGAGGACCTCACTCCGCGGGCACGGCGGATCTTCGGCCTAGTCGACGGAGTGCTTTGCGAGGATACGCGAATGACGGCGAAGCTCCTGAACGCCGCCACCGTCGTCCGCGCGGACGGAGGCAGCTTCGAGGCCCGTCTCTCCCGGCTCGATCATCACGCCACCAGCGGCCGTCTCGAAGGAGCCGTCGCGCGGCTCCTCGCCGGTGAGAATTTGGCGCTCGTTTCGGACGCCGGCACGCCCGCGATCAGCGATCCCGGCGCCGAACTCGTCGCTCGGGCCGCGGAAGCCGGCGTGCCGGTCGTGACCGTCCCGGGGCCCTCGGCGCTCACCGCGTTTCTCGCCGGCGCCGGATTCGCCGAGGGGAGTCCGGTTTTTCGCGGCTTCTTCCCGCGCCGGGACGCCGATCGCGAGACCGAGCTCGGCTATGCGCGCGCAACTCCGTTCGGCGCGGTTTACGTCTGGTTCGAGAGCCCGGAGCGGGTCGAGGCGGCGGTCGATTTCCTCGCCGCGCGGTTGCCCGACGCGCGGGGAGTGGCGGCGAAGGAAATCACGAAGCTTCACGAGCGCTTCTACTTCGGTTGTTTAAAAGACTTAGCTTCGCATATCCACCGCGCGGCGACCGCGGGTGAAGTTCGCGGCGAATGGGTGATCGGCGTCGCTTTCGGGGCCGCCGCGCCGGCAAGCGACGGGATTCCATCGGAATGGCCGAAAGCCTTAACTTGTCTTCTCAATTCGGGGATTTCCGCATCCCACGCGGCTCGCGAAGTAAGTCAGGTTTTTGGCATTTCTCGTAATCTCGTTTACGCGCGCGCCGTGGAATGGGCGAAGGCGCGGGAGAATGAAAAATAATTTAGCGACCCTTGACCCGGTCACCGAATCTTCCCTACACTAAGAGTGTGGTTGTGGATGAATCCAAGGATGGATTCGGGGAGAAAAATTTCAACTCTCGCGGGCCTCAGTGACGTCAGGATGACTATCACTGAGGCTGTTTTTTTTCGGCAAGGAAGCCGAGTCCCGGAAAGGGAACCCGCAAATGGATGTGCGAAAAACCACGATGGCCGCCGACGCCGCCGTTGAAACGACGACCGGCCGCTCTTCCGACGCGCGCGACTCGTCTGAAAATTCCGGCTCGGCGAATCTCGCCCTCGTGAACGCCCTCGGCATGATCGGCGTGTTCTCGAACGCGCTCCTCGTACTCAGCGATCGTGAATCGATCCGTACGCTGGTCGCCGGCACCGTGAAGCGGATTCTCGGCGTCGAAACGGCCCAAGTTCTCTTTCAGCCCGCCGAATCGACCCAAGAGTCCGTCCGTCTCGTCTTCGAGACCGGCGAACCGTGGATGCGAAACCGCCTCGAAGGCGACGCCGAGATCGCGATCGGGGTGCGGGGAGTTTCCGGCGTTCTCGCGGTCATCCGCATCGCCGAGCGCGCCGACTGGACTCCGTTCACCGCCGCCGATGTCTCCGTGCTCGAGTCGCTCGGCGCCCAGCTTGGACTCCGCATGGAAAATCTTCGCCTCGTCGCCGAACTCACGCGGCATCAGGCGAGCTCGGTCCAGGCGCTCGCCGCCGCGATCGAAGTGAAGGACCGTTATACTTCGGGCCACACGAAGCGCGTCGGCGCGTACGCGGACGCGATCGTCACCCATCTTCCGATCATCGACTGCGAAAAAGAGAAGATCCGGCTCGCCGGCGTCCTGCACGACATCGGGAAGATCGGCGTGCCCGATCGAATCCTCCTCAAGCCGGGCAAGCTGACCGAAGACGAGTGGGACGAGATGCGGCTCCACACCGAAGCGGGATTCGATATCGTCAGCCGGGTCGCCGGGCTCGAGGAGATCGCCGAGATCCTTCGCCACCACCACGAACGCTGGGACGGAAGCGGTTATCCGCGCGGCCTCCGCGCTGACGAAATTCCCTTCGCCTCGCGCGTGATCGCCGTCGCCGATACCTTCGACGCCATCGTGACCGACCGGCCCTACCGACCCGCGATGCCGCCCTCCGAAGCGCGCGCGATTATCCTCGCGCACTCCGGAACCCATTTCGATCCGGTCGTCGTGGCCGCCTTCGATGCCGCTTTCGACGATTTGGAAGCTTCGGCGCTCGCGCACGACCTGATTTGAACTTTTAGTCGGACTTTACGCTGCGCTCCATGCCCAGGTGCTTGGTAGCTTGAGCCCATCCTATGGCATGGTTCGACGATCTGAAGACGCCGCGCATTAAGTCGCAAGTTTCCGAACGCACTTCGAAAGTTCCCGAAGGCCTTTGGGTCAAGTGCGGTTCGTGCGGAGAAATCCTCCAGAATAAACCGCTTCGCGAACAACTCCAGGTTTGTTCCGAGTGCGGCCATCACTTTCGGATGTCCGCCGCCGACCGGATCGCGATGCTCACTGACGATGGCTCTTTCGACGAGTACGCCGAGGATCTCGTCTCGACCGATCCGCTCGAGTTCCTCGACCTCAAGCCCTATAAGGCGCGACTGCACGCCGCCGCCGTTTCGACGGGAGTGAAAGACGCCTGCGTCGTCGGCAAGGCGAAGCTCGGGGGGCTCCCTTACCATCTCGGGGTCTTCGAATTCAAATTCATGGGCGGCTCGATGGGCGTCGTCGTCGGAGAAAAGATCACGCGCCTTTTCGAGCAGGCGCTCGAGGAAAAACTTCCGGCGGTGACGATCTCCGCGAGCGGGGGGGCCCGCATGCAAGAGGGGATACTTTCCCTCATGCAGATGGCGAAGACCTCCTCGCTCGTCGAAAAGATGCGCGCCGAAGGAATCCCGTTCCTTTCGATCGTCACTGACCCGACGACGGGCGGAGTGGCCGCGAGTTTTTCGATGCTCGGCGACCTCGTGATCGCGGAACCGAACGCCCTTATCGGTTTTGCCGGGCCGCGGGTCATCCAACAGACGATTCGCCAAGCCCTTCCTGCCGATTGCCAACGGAGCGAATTCCTCCTCAAGCACGGTTTCGTCGACCGCATCGTCCACCGAAAAGACCTCGCCCGCGAGGTGCGGGAGTGGATGCTCCGGCTCGGCTTTCGCACGTGCCGGTTTCCGGCCTCGGTCCAATCACCGAGGAAAACTTGAGCCGGAGAAGTTTTTTCCGCTTCGCGCTTTTCCTCGGCGTAACGGTGACGACGATCTCCGCCTCGGCGCGCGCCGCCTCCGAGGGCATGGGCGCGCTCCACTGGTCGGGCGACAAGACCCTCTACGACACCCGGAATAATCGCATGGAGCTCGTCGGCCACGCCGCGATCCACCAGAACGGCGAATCGCTCTTCGCCGACAAGATCACCTTCGAGCGCGACACGAAACTCGTCCACGCGATCGGAAACGCAGTCTACGTCGGGAAGACTGCCCTCATCCAGGGCACTGAAATGCACTTCAATCTCGAAACCCGGACCGGCACGATCATCGGCGGCCGCGTTTCGACCGATCAGTTCACGCTCTCCGGTGAACGGATCAATAAGCTCGGCGTCGGCCGCTTCCAGGCCCATCGCGCGGATTACTCGACCTGCAAGGACTGCCCGCAGAGCTGGACGCTATCGTGCGCCGATGTCGATCTCGAGCTCGAGGGCTACGCCTACCTCTCGAACGTGACCGCGAAAGTCGTGGACGCGCCGGCGTTCTGGATCCCGTACCTGATCGTGCCGATCAAGACGAAGCGGCAGACCGGACTTCTCATGCCCCAGTTCGGAATTTCGAAAGGGGGATTCACTTACATCCAACCGTTCTTTTGGGCGGTTTCCCGTTCGTTCGACATGACCTTCGCGGCGGGAAATTTCGGCGGGCGGGGACGGCACGGCGAAGCGGAAGCGCGCTATGCCCTCACCCACGGCGGAGGCCAGGCGGATTTCTACTACACTGACGATCATACCTTTCGGGATTACCTCGGGAAGTTTTCGGGCGACACGAGCGGCTATTCGAACTCCCGAACGATGCTCCACGTCGAGCAGGGTCAGGAACTTCCGTTCGACGTCCAGGAAAAGCTCCGGATCGTCAACCCGAGCGATTCGGCTTACTTATCCGATTTTCCGCGCGACGCGCCCGGGGACGGGGAAGCGTACGCGGTCAGTGATTTCAGCCTCACTCACGCGACGGACAAGGTCTCCGCGTTCTTCTTCGCCCGTCGTTACCGGAATATTCTCACTCCGTTCGACGGGGATCCGCGCGGATTCGATCCGAAGACCGTCCAAGTTCTGCCCCAGGTCGACATTTCGTCGAACGACAAGGTTTTCTTCGACGGCCAGCTCGTCGGCGGCCTCACGCTCGGCGCGACGAGCTTCACGCGTTCGGCCGCCT
>JAYVXM010000297.1:0-5825 GCA_043785205.1 Bdellovibrionales bacterium | reverse complement strand
GCCAACCGAGCCGTACAAGGTCGGCGAAGTTCTGAGTAGCGCGCCTAATTGGACTGCTTCCGAAGTCGCGTAATCGCGTCTCGTTCTTCCGAATCACCTTCACCGCGCCCTTTCACTGCTCTTCCATTTCAAACTTTAAATCCTTTCACGGGAGGAATTTATGACTTCGATCTCATGGAGTTGGACCCGACGGGTCCCTACGCTTTGTCTACTGATCGCCACGACTTTGGTACTGTTCCCCGCGTTTTGCTTCGCCGACGTCGAAAGCTCGATCACGAATATGAAAGAGCACCTGACCCATATTATCTTGCCGGCGCTATCGGTGATCGGGCTTGGGATCGCGTCGGCGAGCTTCTTTTTCGGGTCACCGAACGGAAAGCAACATGTCGTCTACGCAATTCTTGGATGCTGCTTCGGATTCGGAGCCCAAATCATTTCGGACTTCATATCGAGCCTTGTCCGTTAATTGACATAACCGAGGGATAAAAAATGGAAACATCTCCTTTTGCAGAAGATATCGTTCGCGCAATTTATAAAATGCACGGAATGGCGGCTCAAATATTTGGTGCCGTGGCCTATATGAAGTGGGTCAGGCCCATCGAAGTCCTCGCGAAGTACGCATCGGCGAACGATTTCGACCGCTGCATGCTCTCGATACTCAGTTGCGCCGCTTACATGGCACTGGCCGACCATCTCACCCGGCCATTGGCCGGACTGGGGGCCGGAATTGTAAGGGAAATCGATAGTATTTGTCGCCGTAGCGAAAAATCGTAACCGGTTCCAAACCATCCATGCGGGACTGGACTAATGTTCCTGTCCCGCATGGATTTAATGAGAGGAGACCATTTGCTTTTAGCATCTAAAGTCCCGCGCTCGCTCGACGCTAAAACGCGACTCTTCGGATTTGAGCTCGCTGACCTGATCGTCATTTTCCTGTACCTTGCCGTGACAAACCTTATCTTCGGCACGACGAAGGCAAAGTTTCCCGTCGTCTGGGGCGGCACAATCGTCCTCGCGTCACTTCTTTACTTCGTGAAACGAAACAAGCCAGACCACTACCTCGAGCATCTAGGCGAATTTCGGCGGACGCCCGGAGTGCTTTCGGCGGGTGTTTCCGACCTTGAATACCGCCCCTTCCTTATTCCTGAAGCAGATCAACAATAACAGCCCCGAGGTGAATAGATGCGTGTAGATAAACTAAGGCCACTTTTTCGCCATGCGGAATTCCAAGCCGAGTATCCGATTTCAAATGAACTGCCGTATTGGGATTTCATTTCCGATATCGATCCCCCGTGCGCGGTGCTTTCCGATGGAACGCTCGTACAGGGAATGCGGCTCAAAGGGGTCTCACCCGAGACATGGGATAGTGAACAGGTTAATCAGTTCACTCTTTCGCTCCGGTCGGTTCTGAATTCGCTTCCCGATGGCGGCGACGTTCAGTTCTTCGTCGACGTGAATTCCGACTTTTCAACGATTCTCGATGACCATGAGCGATTGAAGGGTGAGAACGAACTCGTGTCGTGGATCGCGGACGGACGAATCGCTGCCCTTCGGTCCCGGATCAACGCCCAGGCGCTCCAAAGGACGAATTTGTACCTATTCGTTTACTTACGGGTGAAGTCCGTCCGGGGAGCCGTACTGTCGTTCTTCGCTAAGCCTAAGAAATTCGAGCAGGCGCGGCGCGAGGAGTTCCTGGTCCGGGCGCGGGAGCTGGCTCAAACATGCGTGTCGATCGAGGGCGGGCTTAAAGCGATCGGCGTCGACGCGAGTGTTCTCCCGGTCGAAATGCTCCGGTCACTCGTCTACCGGATACTAAATCCTCTTCGCTCCCAGACTGAGCCCTGCCCTGCGGTTGAGAATAGCCACCGTACCCAGGAATTTAGTCAGGACGAACTGAAACTCGAGCCCAGACTTTCGTTCCCCTCGCCGCGGGAGCAGCTCGCGTTTAGCGATCTGATCCAAGGGACTGAATCATTCTTCCTCGATGGCTACTATCACCGTGTCATTACGCTTAAGACCTTACCCGAAGTGACGCAGGCTTCGCTCGTTTCGCGACTAACGGCTCTCCCGTTCCACTACACGTTGTCGCTTCAGGTCCAATGTCCTGAGCAAAGCAAGGAGCTGTCGTCGTTGCAAAGCAAGCGCCGCATGGCCCACTCCATGAACGCGAACAATAAAGGCCGCGTCTCGGATCTCGAATCGGAGGCAAAGCTCAACTCGACCGAGGAGTTACTACGCGAACTGATCAATACCGGCCAGAAGATCTTCTACTTCCAGTTAGCGATTCTGCTCCGCGACGAAAGGCGCGAGGACTTGGACCTGAAGTCGAAAACCGTTCTATCGCGACTTCGCGAAATGAACGGTGCCGAGGGGATCTCGGAAACCGTCGCTGGCTTCAAAGTCTTCAAGACTCTTCTTCCAGGCGGAAACACGACGACCGTTCGGCCTAAGCGCGCGAAGACCGACAATCTGGCCGATTTTATTCCGGTGTACCAACCGTGGGAGGGCGACGGAAGCGCGGTCTGCTTACTCCAGAACCGGGCAGCGGGGTTACTTGCATACGATCCGTTTGATCCGAACCTCCCGAACTACAATGCGCTTGTCACCGGATCGTCCGGAGCCGGGAAGTCGTTTTTGAATAATTGCCTCCTTCTTCAGTATCTTTCCCAGGATCCGCTCGTCTACGTAATCGATATCGGCGGCAGTTACCGGAAACTCTGCGAGTTCATGTCGGGCCAATACATCGAGATCAGCCCGCCGCAGGCGGGCGTATCACCCCAGGCGATCAATCCGTTCCTTTTGCCGATCGGCGCCACTGAGCCTTCTCCGCAGAAAATCAAATTCCTGATCGCGCTTTTAGAGACCGTGCTTACCGACGAGGAGGGCGAGAAGCTTCCGAAGCTCGACAAAAGTCTGATCGAAGAAGCGGTAATGACGACTTATTCTTCATGCCCGCAAGGCCTTACTCCGCGACTCAGCGATTTGAAACGTATTTTCGAGGAATCGTCCGAGCCAAGCCTGAAGAATTACGCGAAGATGCTCTACCCATGGACCGGGGATCGTCCGTACGGACGGCTCCTCGATGCCGAGAACGCGCTAGGTCTCATTTCCGATATGGTCGTCTTCGATCTGAAGAGTCTATCGAGCTACCCGGATCTCCAAAGCGTCATGATCCTGATCATCACGGATTTTATCTTAGGAAAGGTAGAGAACGTCCCCGGCCGAAGGAAGCGAATCCTGATGGATGAGTGTTGGGACCTGCTTCGGAGCCAAGGGGCGAGTCAGTTTATGGAGTACTGCGCGCGGACCTTACGGAAGACCGGGTCCGGAATCACGTTCATCACCCAGGCGTTAGAAGACATCGAACGAAGTACGGTCGGACCGGCCATCCTAAACAACACGGCGACGAAAATCATCCTGACCCAGCGGGGAGATTTAGAGCGCACGTGCAAGACCCTGAAGCTAAACGACCAAGAGATCGCTCTCATCCAATCGCTTAAGCAACAAAAAGGGGTTTACTCCGAAGCCTTCCTGATCGTAAACGATCGACGTACCGTGATCCGCGTCGTGCCGACGCCGGTCGAGTATTGGCTCGCAACGAGCGACGCCGCCGACAACGCGCTTCTTTCGAGTTTCCGGGCGAAGTATCCGGAAACGGATCTACCAGGCGCCATTCACTACCTGGCTGAGAAATTTCCGTCGGGTAGCCACGGCGTGACGACATTACCGGACGATGCGCATGAAGAAGGAGGAACGCTTAAATGAAAAAGTCACGCTTGAGAAACCTCGTCGTGCCCTTGTGCCTATCATTCGCGATCATGGGCCCCCCGAAATCGGCGCGCGCCGACTTCTGGGGCGGGGACATTCCGCTTCTCATCCAAATCGTCACTAATACCCTGGAAGAACTCGTCAGGCTTAAACAGATCATCCAAAACGGAAAGGACTCGCTCGATTTCATGCGGGATATCAACGCCGGTATTCGCGAAGCGATGGGGATCATGCGGACCATGAACGAGGCTTTACATCCAGGGGTACTGTCTCAGTACCAAACACCCGAGGAGATGCTGCGCGCCATTCAGGATCTTTACGGCATGATTCCGAAGTCGGCGGAGGCGAAAACGCAGGCATTCACCGACCAAAGCGTCGCCGAAGCCATCACCTTGCATAACAAGGCGTTCGATTACGCGGACCGCATCGACCCCGAAGCCGAGCGAATTAAGGACTACGCGCGGAATACGTCGCCCGCAGGCTCGGCGAAGCTCACCGCCCAGGCACTCGGCGTCCTGATCCATGTCAGCGACCAGATCCTCCGGACGAATGCGGCGATGTTGAAAATCCTAAGTGAAAACGTAGCTCTTCAGAACCGTTCGTCGAAGATTAATTCTGAGCACTTTAAAATGCAGTACCAGGGGTTAGCGTCGGCAATGGCTGCGAGCCCCTCGATGAAGGAGAGCATCTCGATCAAGTCCGAAACAGAGTGAATAAACGAAAAGGGAGGTGCCCATGGAGAAATTCTCCTTACTTGGCTCCGTTGCCCTGCAACTCCACCAGGAATTCGTTCGCCTCTACTATTTGTTCCTCCCCGTGTTCTTCATGCTCGCGATCGTCCTCGACTGGGTGAGGAATCCCGGGGGCTCGGCAGACTTCTTGGATACTCTAAAGCGGGCGTTTATTGCGACGCTACTCGTTGCGGGATTCCAAGAAATCTCAGACACGATCCTTGCCGTAACGACCGCGGTCGCCGATCGCATCAGCGACATGAATGGGTGGGACATCTTTTTCCAAATGGCGCAGGAAAAAGCGAAGTCCTACACGAGTTCGACGAGTTTACTTATCTTGGGTTTCAACGATCTCGTCATTGCGCTGCTTTCCTACGCCTCTTACGTCGTCGTCTATATCGCGCGCTACGTGACGGTCGCGACCTATCACTTCATGTGGATCTTTTTGTCGATTCTTTCTCCGCTACTGATCTTGATGACGCTTTTCCGGGGGACATCCCAGATCACGATCAACCTCTTCAAAAGTCTAATCGAGGTCGCCTGTTGGCGGATCGTTTGGGCAGTGATGTCGGTCATGATCACTTCGCTTGGCTTTGGAAACGCGTACGCCGCCGACGGGGACTACCTGACCGTGATTCTGCTGAACTTTGTGGTTGCGCTCGCGATGCTCGGCACGCCGATGATCGTAAGTTCACTGGTCGGCAAGGGACTGGCCGGCGCCGGCCAGACGCTCAGCACGGGTGCCGCGCTCGTCGTCCTATCAGTGCCGGGGAAGGCGATCGCGGCGGCCAACGCATACGACCGCGCAAAGCCCGTCTTCGACATGATGATGCAAAAGGGCCAGGCCGCATTCGCGCCAAAACCTAGTCAGGCCGGGCTCACTGCCGCTGATTTGGCTTCGTCTACTCGTCCCGCGCCGCACTATCCATCGATCACTCCGCCGCCACCGAAAAATCGAAAATAAAAAACGAACGGAGAGAAAAGATGAATGCGCTTAAGCGGAAATATTTTGAAGTATGGGGAAAAGAAGAAGCGCAGAATTCGTTTCTCAAAGGCCTACTTGTCGTCGTCGGAGTCCTTTTCGTCTCCCAGTCCGTCGTCGTAACGGTTCTCGCCCTCCGAAAACCGGTTCTCGTCGCCGTCGGCCAGGCGGAGTCCGCGGTCTTCAACGCCACCCCACCCGCCGAGAGCCTACTCACATCGGAACTAAAGCGGGTCTTACTCAAATACGCCCAAGCTCATTACAACTGGGAGTCGGCGAGTATCGAAAAAGCGCACGCCGAGGCGGCCCGGTATGTCTCGGTTAAGCTCGTTAAGGCCTTCAAC
>JAYVXM010000296.1:0-1703 GCA_043785205.1 Bdellovibrionales bacterium | reverse complement strand
AAGATTATCGGAATGAAAACCATCGAGTCGGTCAGGAGCGTTCAACATTGCTCCAGGACTAAGAATCCTTGGCTCACTAGCCTGAACGCGGCAATAATTTGATGAAATCAGGCAGCCATTTGGTCGAGGGCACGTTCTATATTCCGGTAGTCGGCCTCGACTTTAGGTTCGTCCGCCATCTTGAGGAATGATTTTCCGGCGACGTTCACGATTCGACCGGCTCGGGCGATGACCTTGAAGCGGAGTGATTTCAAGGACTCAAACGAATAGCTCGTAGTCCGACTCGAAGATCGTTTTTTAGCGGGGGCCTGATTCGTTGCAAGTTGGAAATTTTTCACCAGGCTGTGCGCAAGGATAGCGAGTGCCTGATAGGTCGAATTTGCGAGAAAATGCTTCGTCGGAATATTCGCAAATCCATATTCGGTCTTCAGCTCCGCGATCTCGCGCTCCATGCCGCAGCGCCCGTTGTAGAAGTCCATCACGTTCATCGCCGTAAGCTCCTGGTTCGTCGCGATGACCTGATATTCATAAATTCCGTCTCCGGGGTCGAAAAGGTCGAGCTGAAATGTCTTTTCCTTCCGGTTATTTTTCGTAATGCACTTCCGAAAGATAATGACCGGCACTTCAAGTTTCCACTTCGCGAACTTTAACGTCGTCGCGAAATAGCTAAGGTCCGCCGAAGCGGGCGACCAACGTTCACGCTGATTAATGAGTTCTTTCACCCCGGTCCACTTCCAGATCGGCATTTTAATCGCGTACGGAACTCCGATTCGAATCAAAAAAAGAAGGATTTTCTCGCTGAAAAAAGCACTATCGAGCCGGACCTCGGTAATGACTCCCGCGCCGAGATGTTCGCGGACGCTTCGAATGCAATCAGAAATCATGGAAAGCGCGCCGCCTTTGGAGTCGTGAAGGTTCCCGCGGCGATTTTTTACTTTCAGGAAGTGTCCGGTCTGGGCGACGTGGCAGAGGAACGGGTAATACGACTTCGCGAACCGCTTATGCGGATTGTAACCCCGAGCGGCGTTCTCGACCTCGTTTCCGGTGGAGAGCACCGTGCCGTCGAAGTCGAGCGTGACGCGCTTGAGCTCCAGAACGGAAAGGGCCCCCAAGACGAGCGACGAGTTCATCCCGAGAAGGGTATCGAGTGCGGCGGGGGTAAATCGCTTGAGCCAGCGACTTAAAGTTCGCTCGTTGGCGACCCGCTTCACCCCCGTGATCCTCTGAATAAGCCAGTCCGAAGCTAAATAACGAATATGCCGAAGACGGTTGCCGCCGGAAAGCCAGAGCGACACGAAAGTTAGAATGAGTTCCTCGACTTTATAATCCCCGCCGATTCCCGACCTTCGGAACGTTTTTTTGATCAGATCCCGGAGACCGATCGTCCGGAAGTAGCGGCTAAAAAGCTCGAGTCCGGAGAAGCTCGTCAGCCTCTGGTCGGTGAACTCGATCGAAAGATTTCCGTTGATTCTATTGTGGATTTCGCTATTTCTTAACCTCACTGGGAGTGACCTTTCTGCTTTTCGTTTTGTTTCTCGTAAATCCAAAACTAAAGCCGAAACAGGCTCACTTCCAGTGCTATTTCAAAATACCCCTCTAAATTATTGCCGCGTTGAGGCTAGCCGAGTGGGACCACGAGCACTGGGTTCGGTTTTTAACCGCGACGGGAAAACTGAAGGAGTGCGAGCACGACCTGATCGATT
>JAYVXM010000295.1:0-1709 GCA_043785205.1 Bdellovibrionales bacterium | reverse complement strand
GTCAACTTTTCCTCCTCAATTTTATTGGGGTTAATGCGGGCAGTTAAAAACAGGTATTATAAATTATTTTAGTTTAGAATTGTGGTGTAAATTATTTTAATTGATAATGAGCGCGTTTATAAAAGATTTAGAATCCGTTTTTCTAAAATCCAAGGCGAGGTAAGCCCATGGAAATGCTCTAAATACTCAGCCAAATTGTAAACGCGGTCACTTTCATACAAGGCATTACCGAACGGTGAGATGCGGGACTCTGTCCGCAGGAGGACTTATGCGGTTTGGGCTGAGAAAAACGAAATAAGGGGATGTTCACCTGAGCGTTGTCCTTTCCACTAATATTGCTTCGCTTGAAGCACAGAGAAATTCGCGCACTCACGTCGAGGCCCATTCGGCCGCGGTCGAGAAATTGAGCTCGGGCTCGCGGATCAATCGCTCGGCTGACGACGCCGCGGGACTCGGCATGTCCGAAAAGATAAAGGCCGATTACCGTTCGGAACGCCAAGCGATCCGAAACGTTCAAGACGGGATTTCGATGGTCCAGGTCACGGAAGGGGCGATGAGCGGAATTGGTGAAATCCTGATCCGCCTTCGCGAGCTGTCGATTCAGAGCGCTTCCGATACCATCGGAAACGGCGAACGGGCGCTCGTGAATCGCGAAGTGGGGCAGCTGGTTTCCGAGGTTGACCGAATCGCGCACGTGACCGAATACAATGGCCAAAAACTGCTCGATTCGGGCCCTCAGTATTTCGCCATTCAGGCCGGGCTCCATAATAATCCCGATACGGACCGGCTTTATTATGACTCCTGGATCGGAAACAGCACGGCCGACCGGCTCGGGATCGCCGGTATGAGCGTCGCGACGAAGGATGAGGCCCGGAATAATCTCGAGCGTTTGGACCAAGCCATAGTGCGAATGAGCAAGAACCGCGCGACCATGGGCGCGCTCCAAAACCGCATGGTCGAGTCGGTTCAAAACGGTGACATCGCCGCCGAAAATATGGCGGCCTCGAATAGCCGGATTCGCGATACCGATTACGCGGAGACGTCGGCGGTGGAGGCGAAAGAGCGAATATTGGCGATGGGCAGTATCGCCGTGTTGAGTCAGGCGAATCAGACCGGTAACATTGCATTGAAACTGCTCGGGTGAGCGCGTTCTCGACTTCTCGAGACGTTTTACCAAGAAAGACGATGTGCCCTTCTTTCGACCGTTAAAAATTCTGCTGTTTTCGGTCGCTCTCCCGCTCGGGCTGAGTTTGGCGTCCGGATGCGCGAGTATTTCTCAAGACGAACCCGACAGCTTCGATATGCTCGGGGATTTTCCGACGGAGGAGGCGTCCGGGCGCCTCCGTCCATACCAGATGCGGGCTTCCTTGCTCTATGGAGACCTGGCGCTCACTTCGGCGCGCGCGTCGGCGAACTCGAACTTCGGGCTCAGTGGAGTCGATGCCGGCTTGCGCCTCGAACTCGAGCGTTGGTTTCAAGGGGGATCGAAGAACCGGAAAACCTTCGGGATCATCGGGGATTTCCAGTTCGTTTACGCTGGACGTTTCTACGAGATTCCGGGACCTCCCGTAGGTTATTACTCGTCGAGTCTTCTCTTCGGATGGCGCATCTTCGGTTTCGGCCACACGGTTCCCTGGAGTCCCGAGCTCACCCTCCTGGCGGGGCCCGCGCTGGAAATTTTCCCGTCGTTAACGGTAAGTCAACTCTAC
>JAYVXM010000294.1:0-1712 GCA_043785205.1 Bdellovibrionales bacterium | reverse complement strand
CGTTACCACCGTCACTACCAGGCCCTTCGCGCGAAGCATTCCTTCATGGACCTTTGTAAAAGGCCCGAACTCGCGGCCGAAGTCGCCTATGGCCCGATCGAGGACTTCGATTTCGACGTTTCGATTCTCTTCAGCGACCTCCTTTTTCCGCTCGAAGTCCTCGGCATGGGGCTCGAGTACCTCGAGACCGGCCCGAAGCTCGGATGGTCGCTCGAGCGCGATTCCCTCGTGAAGCTCGTCGACCCGAAGATCGCCGTGCGCGGACTTGAGTTTCAAGCCGAGGCGCTCGAACAGACGCGCCGTCGGCTTCCCATCGACAAAAGCCTTATCGGTTTCGTCGGCGGCCCGTGGACGCTTTACGTCTACGCCGTCGAGGGCGGACACTCGGGATCGCTGATCCGCTCGAAATCCCAGCCCGAACTCTACCGCGCGTTCTGTGAGAAACTCGTGCCGCTTCTCGAAGCGAATATCCGGCTCCAACTCGAGGCCGGCGCCGAAGTCGTCATGATTTTCGACACCGCCGCGGGGGAACTTGCGCCCGGCGGATTCCGCGATGGCGTCGCGCGCGACCTCGAGGGACTCTTCGCGAAGTTTCCCGGCCGGATCGGTTACTATTCGAAGGGCACCCAGCCCGCCCACTTCACCGGGGGGTGGCTCGCGCGGTCCGAACTCGCCGGCTTCGGCGTCGACCACCGGTGGGATCTCGCGTCGATCCTTCGCGAGCAGCATTCCGGATTCGTACAGGGGAATTTCGATCAGTCGCTCCTGTTCCTTCCGCCGAAAGAATTCGATACCGCTTTCCGCGCGTACCTCGCGCCGATCGCGAAACTGAAGCCCGAGGAGCGGGCCGGATGGGTCTGCGGACTCGGGCACGGCGTCCTCCCGAAAACTCCGGAGGAAAATGTCCGGAGCTTCGTCCGGATCGTGCGGGAGGTTTTCCGATGAGCGATCTCTTTAAAAAATACGACGTACCGGCGCCCCGGTACACGAGTTATCCTACCGTTCCGTACTGGAGCGAGTCTCCGACTTCGGACGAATGGATCGAATCCCTCCGTCGGGTCTTCGAACGACCCGACGCGAGCTGGTCGCTTTATCTCCATATCCCGTATTGCGAATCGCTCTGTACGTTCTGCGGATGCAATACCGTGATCACGCGCGATCACGGTGTCGAGTCGCCCTACGTCGACCGGCTGATCGTCGAGTGGCGGCGCTACCTCGAGAAGGTCCCGGCGATTCGCGAGCGCGGCCTCCGCCAGCTTCACCTCGGCGGAGGCACGCCGACGTTCCTCGCCCCCGCGGAGCTCGAGCGGCTCCTTACGCCGATCCTTTCGCAAATCCGCCGCGACCCCGCCGACTTCGAAGGCTCGGTCGAGATCGATCCGCGGCGCACGACCCGCGCGCACCTCGAAGTCCTCCACCGACTCGGTTTCCGCCGCGTGAGCCTCGGCGTCCAGGATTTCGATCCCGAGGTCCAGCGCGTGGTGAATCGCATTCAGCCCGTCGAGATCACCCGCTCGATCACCGAAATTGCGCGCGAGATCGGCTTCGAATCGGTGAATTTCGATTTGATCTACGGACTCCCCAAGCAGGACGCCGAAAAATTCCTGAAGACTGCCGAGATCACCGTGAAACTCCGACCGGACCGAATCGCGCTCTACAGCTTCGCGCTCGTCCCCTGGATCAAGAAGGTCCAACGCATCTTCAAGGACGAG
>JAYVXM010000293.1:0-1714 GCA_043785205.1 Bdellovibrionales bacterium | reverse complement strand
CGGTTTCGCGCGCGTCCATCGGCTGGAACACGCCCATCGTCGGGAGCGCCCGCATGAGGGTAATGTCTTCGAGGCCCATTTGGGAGTGGCCGTCGTCGCCGATGCCGACGCCCGCGTGGGTGCCGATTAGGCGGACGTTCGCGCCCGAGTAAGCGACGGAAAGTCGAATCGTGTCGTAACGTCCGGTCAGAAAGCAGCCGAACGAGCAGAGAAAGGGGAGTTTTCCGGTGAAGGCGAGTCCGGCGGCGGCGCCGATCATGTTCGCTTCCTGGATACCCATTTCGAAGAACCGCTCGGGGTACTTCTTCGCGAAGATCTCGGATTTCGTGGATTTCGCGAGGTCGGCGTCGAGGACGACGATGTTCTTCTTCTTTTCGCCCCAGGCGGCGAGGGACTCCCCGAAAGCTTGGCGGGTGGATTTCGACATCGTTAGTTCCCCTTCATTTCGGCGATTTTCTTGCGAACTTCCCCGACCGCGCGATCGCGCTCGTCAGTCTTCGGAACGACCCCGTGCCAACCGATCTGATTCTCCATGAAGGAGACGCCTTTCCCTTTTACGGTGCGGGCGATGATAAAGAACGGCGTCGTCGCGCCGGATTCGTGGTGCTTCCGGAAATCGGCGTAGGCGCCGAGGATCGCGTCCATGTTATGGCCGTCAATCTCGACGACTTTCCATCCGAAGCTTTCCCATTTTCCGCGAACCGGCTCGAGCGGCATCACTTCGGAAACCGGGCCGTCGATCTGGCCGTTATTCGCGTCGAGAATCGCGCAGAGGTTCGAGAGTTTATATTTCGAAGCGGAGAGGGCGGCTTCCCAAACTTGGCCTTCTTGGATTTCCCCGTCGCCAAGCACGCAGAAAACGCGGCCCTTTTTTCCATCGAGTTTGAGTCCCATTGCCATTCCCTGCGCGACCGAGAGCCCCTGGCCGAGCGAACCCGTCGACGCCTCGACGATCGGCATCCGCACGCGGTCCGGGTGACCTTGAAGTCGGGAACCCGTTTTCCGCAGAGTCATGAGTTCTTTTTCCTCGATAAACCCCTTTTTCGCGAGAATCGCGTAGAGCGCCGGAACGCCGTGGCCCTTCGAAAGGATGAAGTGATCGCGATCGACGGCCAGCGCCTTCGCGGAATCGACGCCCTTCATTTCGCTGAACCAGAGCGCGGTCAGGAGGTCGATCATGGAAAGGCTGCCGCCGGGATGTCCCGACTTCGCTTCGCAGAGCATTTCGAGGATCGGAATCCGGAATTCTTGGGCCAAAACGGCGAGTTCATTTGAGGATTGCATGCCTCATTCATCGCACGCGAACCGGAGGACAGTCGAGTTGAATGCAATGCGAAACTATACGGTACTTAGGTCAGCTTGCCTCGCTACGGTCGGGCCGGTCTAGAACAGTTGTCCCTACGGTCCGGCGGAGCCGGCCCATCCGGGACAAACCTACTTACGATGGAAGCCCACCCCACCCGCAAAGCGAGCCTACTTACGACATTGACCCGTTTTGACGCTTTGCTAGAGTTAAAATCATGTCGAAAAAAGGGTGGGTTCTCGCCACCGTCGCGTGCGGCACCTTCATGGCCACCCTCGACTCCAGCATCGTCAATATCGCACTGCCCACGCTGACGAAAGTGCTGCACTCCGATCTACGTTCGATTAAATGGGTCATCGTCGTCTATCTTCTCACGATCACGTGCTCGCTCCTTCCCTTCGGACGGCTGTC
>JAYVXM010000292.1:0-5875 GCA_043785205.1 Bdellovibrionales bacterium | reverse complement strand
CGACCCGGGGTCGAGATGAGCTGCAGGGAGTGCTTCGCGAACCGCTTCACGACGACGCGGTCCTCTTTCTTCATCTCGAAGACGTCCTGTCCATCGAGGGTCAGCACGACTTCGCCGGGCTGCTGGTTCAAGCTGAGTTCGATTTCGTTCCGGTCCGACATCACGATCGGCCGCTGGGTGAGGCTGTGCGGGCAGATCGGTGCGAGGATCACGCCATCGACGCTCGGCTCGAGGATCGGGCCGCCGGCGGCGAGCGAATAGGCGGTCGAACCGGTCGGCGTAGAAAGAATGAGGCCGTCGGCGCGGACGACGTTCACGACCTTACCGTTCACGGCGACGCGAATGCTGATGATCCGGGCGATCGCGCCCTTCGAGATGACGACATCGTTCACGACCGGGCCTTGGAAAAGGATCCTTTTCCCGCGATAGAAGGTGACCTCGAGCAGCGCGCGCTCCTGGATCAGCGGGGTCTTACCGTCGACAAGGGCGTTCAGGACCTTCTTCGCGTCGAGGTGATTCACCTCGGTGAGGAAGCCGAGCGTTCCCATATTGATCCCGAGGAGCGGGACCGAACGCGAGCGCATGAGCCGCGCGATCGAAAGGAGGGTGCCGTCGCCGCCGAGCACGACGATGAGGTCGGTCAGGTCCACGAGTTTCGGCTTCGCGACCGCGGTCACGTTTCCGAGCTTCGCGCCCGATTTTCGGGCCTCGGATTTCGAACTCGCCTTCAATGCCGTGACTAACGCGGAGGCGCATTCGTGACTCTCCGTGCTGAAAACGATGTCGAAGCCGCGACGCGCCAAGTCTTGGGCCAACTCGAGGGCGAGACTCTTCGCCCCGGGGTGGTGGTGCTTCACGACAAATCCGATGGTTTTCACTTTCATAAGCCGTGGGGTCTCACTCGCCCGATCCTATGATAATCCCTAGTTAAACTCCATGGCCGACGAATTTTCCTCCGATCTTTTTAGCGCCGCTGACGATGCCGATCGAACATCCCGAACGGGCCCGCTCGCGTATCGAATGCGCCCGGAAACGCTCGACGATTTCACCGGCCAGGAAAAAATTCTCGGTCCGGGTAAACCGCTCCGCCAGTGGATCGAATCGGACCGGGTCCCGTCTCTGATTCTCTGGGGACCGCCCGGCTGCGGGAAAACGACGCTCGCGAAAATCATCGCGAAGAAAACGAAGTCCCGGTTCGAAACGCTTTCCGCCGTCCAGTCCGGCGTGAAGGACATCAAGGAGTCGGTCGAACGCGCGAAGCTCGCCGCGCGCACGAACCGCGCCCGCACGATCCTCTTCGTCGACGAAATTCACCGTTTCAATAAATCCCAGCAGGACGCGCTCCTTCCGCACGTCGAGGACGGCACCGTCACGCTCATCGGCGCGACCACGGAGAACCCTTCGTTCGAACTGAACCGCGCGCTCCTTTCGCGGACACGGGTGATGCGGCTCGAGAACCTTCCCGCGGCGGCGGTCGCGAAAATCCTTCGGCGGGCGCTCACCGACGTGGAAAAGGGCCTCGGCGGAGTTTTGAAACTTTCCGACGAGGCGATCGCGTGGCTCGCTGAAACGAACGAGGGCGACGCGCGCCGGGCGCTCACGGCTTTGGAAAGCGTCTCGTTGTTCGCGCACGGTTCGTCGACGGAGCTCACGCTCGCCGATACGAAGGCCGCGCTCGAGAGCGCGATGGAGCGCCAGCCGATCCCGTATGACAAGGGCGGCGAGGAACATTACACGGTGATCTCCGCGTTCATCAAGTCGATCCGCGACAGCGACCCGCACGCGGGATTGTACTACCTCGCCCGGATGCTCGAGGGCGGGGAGGATCCGATCTTCATCGCCCGGCGGCTGACGATCCTCGCGAGCGAAGATGTCGGAAACGCCGATCCCCGCGCGTTTCAGATCGCGCTGAACGCGAAGGAAGCCGTCGAATTCATCGGAATGCCGGAAGGCCGGATCGGTCTCGCCCAGGCGGTGACCTACCTCGCGATGGCGCCGAAATCGAACGCGTCCTATATGGGAATCGAAGCGGCGATCGACGAGGTGCGGAACTCCGGTGCGCTTCCCGTGCCGATGCACGTCCGGAACGCGCCGACCGCCTACATGAAGGCCGAAGGTTACGGGAAGGATTACCAGTACGCGCATTCGGCGCCGGGAAGCCGCGTGAAGCAGATTCACCTCCCGGACGCGCTCGTCGGGCGGAAGTTCTACGTCCCGAAAGAGGTCGGCCTCGAAATCCAGCTGAAAGAAAAACTCGACCGGATCAATCCGGATTTCGAGTAAGCTCTCCCTATGGATCCCGAACAACTCCAGGCACAGCTCCAGGAACAGTTGAAAAACGCCGGCGGCGGCGACCTCGGCGGCATGCTCGCGGGCTTCTCGATGTGGACTTTGTTCTTCGGATTCGCGTACGGCGTCTTCGGCTGGTTCATCTTCCGGCATGGACGCAAGAAGCAGAATTTCGCCTTGATCGGCATCGGGATCGCGCTCATGGTTTATCCGTACTTCGTGACGAGCCCGTGGCCCTGTTTTCTTGTGGGCGCGGGACTCTGTTTCGGAGCCTATAAACTTTGGGAACGGTAATCGATCCTCTCGAACGATCAAAGGAACGGCGCATGGAAAACTCGGACATCTACAAGCTTGAAGTGAAGACGATCGACGGTAAGACGACGACGCTGGCCGATTACAAAGGGAAGGCGATGCTCGTCGTGAACGTCGCGAGTAAGTGCGGTTTCACTCCGCAATACAAGGGCCTGGAAGAATTGTATAAAAAGTATCGCGACCGCGGCTTCGCCGTCCTCGGCTTTCCGTGCAATCAGTTCGGCGCCCAGGAACCGGGCGACGAAACGGAGATCAAGAATTTCTGCTCGCTCACCTACGCGGTCGATTTCCCGATGTTCGCGAAAGTCGACGTGAACGGCGCCGGCGCGGCTCCGCTCTTCCAGTACCTGAAGAAGGAAAAGAAGGGGATTCTCTGGAGCGAGGGGATCAAGTGGAATTTCACGAAGTTCCTGATCGGCCGCGACGGCACGGTGCTCAAGCGTTTCGCCCCGACCGACAAACCCGAGAATATCGCCGGAGATATCGAAGCGGCGCTCGGTTAACGTGAAGAAGATCGTCGTTCATCGACCGGGAGATTACTCGCGGCTCGTGCTCGAGGAACATCCCGATCTCGCGCCCGCTCCGGGCGAAATCGTGATCGCGGTCGAAGCGGCCGGCGTGAATTACGCCGACTGCTGCGTCCGGTGGGGCGTCTACGAATCCGCGAAGAAATACGTCGGGTGGCCGATCACGCCGGGTTTCGAAGTCGCGGGTCGCGTACGCGCCGTCGGCGAGGGCGTGAAGCGCTATCGGGCGGGCGACGCGGTGATGGGCATCACTTTCTTCAACGGCTACGCCTCTCAGGTTCGGGTGCCCGAATCCCAGGTCTTTCCGATCCCCCATGGATTTTCGATGGCCGAGGCGGCGGGGTTTCCCGCGGTCTACATGACGGCCTATCACGCGCTCCACCAGATCGTGCGCGTCCGCGAGGGCGGGACGATTCTCGTCCATTCGGCGGCGGGCGGGGTCGGAACCGCGCTTCTCCAGCTCGCGCGATCGGCGGGTTACCGGTCGATTGGCGTCGTCGGCGGTCCGCACAAGGTCGAGGTCGCCAAACGTTTCGGCGCCGACTTCGTGATCGATAAATCTTCGACGGATCTCTGGCGGGAAGCCGAGCGGCTCGCGCCCGAAAAGTTCGATCTCGTCCTCGACGCGAACGGCGCGGAGACTTTGCGGGAAAGTTACCGGCATCTCGCGCCGACGGGAAAGTTGATCGCCTACGGATCGCATACGATTCTCCCGAAATCGGGCGGGCGCTTGAACTACTTCAAGCTCATCGGCGGGCTTCTCCGGACCCCGCGGTTCAATCCGTTCGCGTTGCTCAGCGAGAACCGCACGGTCGCGGGTTTCAATCTTTCGTTTCTCTTTTCGCGGAACGATCTGCTGAACGAGGGAATGCGGGAGCTCTTCGCGGGCGTGAACGACGGGAAGATCCGGCCGCCCGCCGTCACGCTCTTTCCGCTGGCGGAGGTCGGGCGAGCGCACGCGGCGATCGAGTCGGGGAAGACGGTCGGGAAATTGATCCTGACGGTCTAGGCCCGAACGCGGCGGAAGCTTCGGCCGCGGCTAGAAGCGAAGGACGCGGCTTGCGACGTGTGAGAAAACCCACGCGGTAACGAGGACCGGCGAGAGATGCCACACGAGTTGGTGCATCCCTTCGTCGCTTGGGCAGTGGTACGAAACGAGGAGGGCGCCGACGAGTCCGGCGGCCGCGCCGAGAAGGCGTCCGGTAAGTCGCGGGCGGACGGGGGCGTAGCGGCGTTTCATCACGAGGAGGAGGAGCGTCGCCGGAATGAGCGAGAGAAAGGCGGCGGTGAGTCCGCAGTGGGCGCCGTGGGGGTCGAGTCCCGCCGCGAGGGCGCCCGCGGGTTCGCGGCGAGCGATCAGGGCGAAGAAGAGGACGAGCGCGAAGGCGATCGTGAAGATGAGGCGTCGCGAGGCGGGAAGGCGGTCGCGGCCGGGGATGCCGCTCCGGAAGACGAGCGTCGCGGTGGCGAAGGCGGAGGCGACGAGGAGGAGCGAGAGGCCGAGGTGATTCGGGGCCAGGACGATCGCGTCGAGGTCCGGGCGCCAGTGAACGAGGGTGATGAGGGCGGTTCCGGTGAGCACGCTCGTGACGAGCCAGAGGGTCGCGCCGAGGGCGGGTCGGGGAGGGGCCGGCGTCGCCTGGAGTTCGTCGACGAGGCGGTCGATGAAAGGTTTCGTTTCGCCGGGCGTGGTCATTCCATTTCCTCCCGAAGTCGGATTTTGAGCGTTTTCATCGCGCGGTGGACGGTGACTTTCAACGCGGTCTCGGTCATTCCGGTTTCTTCGGCGACTTCGCGGACGGAGCGTCCTTCGAGCTTGAGCATGCGGAGGATGTTTCCTTGGCGTTCGGGGAGGTAGCCGAGGACGACTTCGAGGTCTTCGTGGGTCGCGAGGCGTTCGGAATCGCCTTCGGTGACGAGGGTCGCTTCGAGGCGGTCCCAGTCGCCGGCGACTTTTTCACGGGCGTGTTTGCGGAAGAAGTCGATCATCTTGTAGCGGGCGATGGCGAACATCCAGGGGCCGAAGCGTTCGCGCGGATCGAAGGTGGAGCGTTTTTCGTGGATGGCGAGCAGGGTTTCTTGGACGAGGTCTTTCACTTGCGGAGAGTCGGCGTCGCGGCCTCCGTGGATCGATCGGCGGAAGTAGTTCGTCAGGGTCTCCATGATGAGTTCCAGAAAAGTCCGGTACGCTTCGCGATCGCCCGCCTGGCTGCGAGCCAGGAGCTCGCGCAGGCGTTCTTCACGTTCTTCGAAAGAGTTCAGAGGGGAACCCTTCTTCATTCATTCGCCGATCTAACCGAAAGGTTACCGAGGGAGGAGAGATACTCTCTTATTAAAAACGATGACTGAGGGGAAAAGGCAAGGAATACCCCGGGGAGGGGTAACTTTCGGGGGGCGCTCGAAATGTGGTGGATTCGAGTCGAGCGAGTCGCAAGGTCGAAGGGGGTAGACCTAGGCGGGGTCCTTTTCGAAGATAGGCTTTATAGGTCCGTTTTAAATTTACGATTGGGAAATGAATGAATAAGGCTCGGTTCGACGACGATTGATCCAAGTTCGAGGCTAGAGTATTTCGCGCTTTTTAAGCTTAGCCGCGACGCCGCGACGACTTTCCGAGGCGTTAACCCGAGCGTGGCCCGAACGTCTCCTTAGCCATCGCCTGATTACAGGACCGGCAGAGGAGCCGCAGGTTTTCCGCGGTGGTTTCGCCGCCGCAGGCGAAAGGGAGAATGTGATCGATTTCGAGCGCA
>JAYVXM010000291.1:0-17790 GCA_043785205.1 Bdellovibrionales bacterium | reverse complement strand
AGCGAGACTTTGGATTTGGGATTCGAAGTCGAATTTAAGGGAAATACGCTTATGAAGAAGGTCTCTATCGTTGTCTTGACCGCGCTCGTCTCGAATTTGGGGTTCGCGGACTCCTCCACGCTTACGGATAAGGAAAGAGCCGCCCTGGCGAAATCCGCGGACGCGCGCCTCGAGCTCGTGACGATGGCCGAAACCGGCAGCGGCCGGGCGACCGCGGATCAGGTGCGTGGACTCGTCGAGTCCTACCGGATCGACCGGTCGACCGCGTTCATGCCCCTCCGGACCGCGCCCTATCCGCGCTTTCTGATCAACGCCCAGCTCAAGGAAATTTATCCGGCCCTCTACAAGCAGGCGTTCGACGACTTCATCAACCACATTCCCCTCGAACTCCTGTTCGACGGCATCCTCCAGATGGTCGTGGACGACACCGTCTCGCCGGACCTCAAGGAATCGCTGAAAGGGCTCGACAAGCACATGGCCCGTCGAGCGATCAAGGGCAAAGGCGACGACTGTAAACTCGACGAATCCGACCAGCTCGTGAAGGTGTCGAAGGCCGCGCTCGTCGAACTGAAGGTCGATCTTCTGAACACGATCGGCCCGTGTAAGTACCGCACCCGACTTTTCAATTCCGCGAAGGCGTCGCTCCTGAAGGCGCGTGAAGATCAAAAGACCAAGGACACCGTTCGCGCCGCCGCGAAGGATAAATTTCCGGAAGAGTTCCGGAAGGGATTCCTCACGAAGATCGACTCGACGATCGATCAGTTCCCGGCCCTCGTGCAGAAGAAATTCGGCGCCGGAACGGAAGTTCATCCGATCTGGAGCGACGCCGGTTCCGTGATCGAAGCGGACGCGATGTCGACCGCGAAGGACGGGAAGCGCATCGTCTCGTTGAAGTCGTTCGCTCAGGGCCTCCTCGCCGACCTTTTCGCGGCGAACGTGCTGATTAAATCGAAAGAACCGCGCGACCATTCGCTCGCCGCCGGGCTCTTTTACGCCGTCGTGAATCGCTGGCTTCTCCTCACCGGCGGTATCGAAGCCGACTGGGACGACTCGAAGCGGGAAATGCCGGTCGCCCTGATGGGCGAAGGGATGAAGCCGCCGAAATTCAAGGAAACCGCCTTCGGCGGCTGGGGCGCCGAGAGCCAGGGCTTCGGCGTGACGATGAGCGCCTGGAATTGGGGTAAATACGCCCCGTCCGACGCGAAAAAGCCAACTCCGCTCCGGATTTTCCCGACCCGGTTCGAAATCGACTCGAACGGCGTGGCCGCGATCGGAAACTTGAGCGACGCCTACCAGACGAACGAAGATCTCGCGTACATGCTCCTCGCGGTTTCCGAGTTCCTAAAGGCGACCCAACCCGGAACGCCGCTGGCGAAATTTTTCGGCGGGAAAAAACAGATCGGCGACCTCCTCGACGGGACGAAGCCGATGCTTTTCCCCCGCGAAGGACGAATGATCGCCGTCGGCGTCCTCTCGGCCGTCGCCCAAAACCTTCTGAACCCGACGATCGGGCATATCGCGAGCAAGCGCGACGGGATTCCGATTTACTTCCGGGACCACGGAACGTTCGGTTCACTTCAGGAAACCGAGATCGATACGCGCGGCGTTTGCTCGCTTCTCGTCGCGGCTTCGAAGCTCACGAAAACGCTGAAGGGCGATCCAATCATGAAAACCGAACCTTCGCTGAAGATGATCGTGCCGCAGATTAACCAGCTCGTGCAGGTCTCCGCGCTCGTCGTCGGCAAGGAGCAGGGTTTCGACGGCTCGGTTCCGGCGAAGATGGTTTCGGCCGACAAGACGACCTCGATCGGCGCGCAAATCGCCGCCGTCCGGGTCTTCCTCGCCGCCTTCAACGGCTCGGACAGCCCGGGGAACGCGAGCTTCGTCATGGCCCGCCTCGTACCGGCACTGACCTATCTTTTCTCGAATCAGGTGAACGATCCGAGATCCCTCGACCTCGAGGCGCGGCTGAATGTCTGGGCCGTTTGGAATCAGTCTCAGTCTGCGTTACGGACGGTCCGCCCGGACTTGCCATGGGCGGCGTGGGAAGCGGAGATGCATCAGGTCTCCACCCACTAAATCGGGGCGCCAAGCGGCGCGTCAAAAACGCGACGTTCTCTGGCTTGTGAATCAAGGGTTCATCGGTTAAATCCGATAACTCAAGCACAAGGAGAATGCGCTGTGGCATCCAAAGGAACTCCCACCAAAAACTCGTCTAAACCCCCTTCGAAGGGTCTCTCGGGGCGCGGTTCGCCTCTCGGAGCGCGTTCTGCGGGTAAGCCGATGAAGGGCCTCAAGCTCAAGACGACGCCCGCGGGATTCGAGAAGTCGGAAGACCGCGCGTCGGCGAGGCCTGCGCCGGGCGCCACGGCTTCCTCCGGAAAATTTCGCCTGCCGGCGAAGCAGCTGATTCAGATTTACGATGCGATGATTCGCGCGCGGATTCTCGAAGAGCGCCTGATCCGCATGTACAAGCAGAGCGACGGCTACTTCTGGATCGGCGGTCCGGGCGAGGAAGCGTTCAATATTCCCCTCGGCCTGAACATCAATAAGGGCGAGGGCCTCGACCACGATTTCATGCACTTCCATTATCGCTCGTCGGGGATCATCCTCGCGATGGGTGCCGATCCGATGGATATGATGCGCCAGATGAAGAACACCGCGACCGATCCGTACTCGGGCGGCCGGAACTTCGGGAACCATACATCGATCAAGAAGTGGAACATCCTTCCGATCACCTCGACGATCGAAACCCAGTACGCGACGGCGATCGGCACCGGGATCGCCCATCGTCAACACGGGGGCGAGGGGATTACGATCGTAAACGGCGGCGACGCCGGGACGGCGGAAGGCGAATTCGCTTCCTGTCTCGTCTGGTCCTCGCGCCCGAAATTCGAACTTCCGATCCTCATGATCGTGACGAACAACGAATTCGGGATTTCGACCCCGGCCGCCACTCAGCACGGCGAAAAGCACATGGCCGATCGGGGAACCGCGTTCGGCATCCAGAACCGCGTGATCAATGGGAACGACGTCGAAGAGTCCTGGTTCGCGATCCGCGAGGCGATGGAATACGTCCGCAAGGAACGGAAACCGTTCCTCCTCGAAGCGCGCGTCTCCCGGCTCTACGGCCATTCCTCGGCGACCGGCGCGAACCTCGTGACCGGCGAAGAGGACGCGCTCGCGGTTTACGAGCGGAAGCTCGTCAATGAGGGCGTGATGACGAAGCAGGAAGTCGACGCCCTCCGCGAGAAGTACACGGCGGAGTTTTTGGAAATGGCGAAACGCGTGAAAGAGGAGCCGATGCCGGACGGTTCGACGATCTACGATCACACCTTTAAAGGACAAAAGGGCAAGTACTTCTAATGGCTACCGTCGCACAGGCAATTCGCATGGCTCTCCACTACGGAGAGAAGAATCTCGGTCTCCAAAACGTTTTCGGCGAAGACGTCGGTCCGCCCCTCGGCGGAGCCTTCACGGTCACGCAGGGAATCGAATGTTCGTGGAATTCGCCGCTCGACGAGCGCGGAATCGTCGGCGCGGCGATCGGGCTTGGCATGGCCGGAGTCCGGTCCGTCGCCGAAATCCAATTTTGCGATTACATCTACAACACGATCGATCTTCTGAAGCTCGCGGGCATGCAGTCGTGGACGTCGAACGGGGACTGGAATCTCCCGATGACGATCATGACTCCGGTCGGGGCGGGGATTCGCGGGTCGATCTATCACTCGCACTCGTTCGACGCGATGATGACCCATATTCCGGGCTGGAAGATCGTGTTGCCGTCGACGCCGCTCGACGCTTACGGGCTGATGCTCGCGTGCTTGAAGGACGAGAACCCGACGATGTACATGATGCCGAAGGCGCTCCTGCGCTTCGAAGGCAAAGAGCGAATCCCGGGCGAGCCCGAACTGACTCCGGAAGGGAAGAAGGCGCTTCGCCAGATGATCGACATGCCGATCCTCGGTTCCGAAGCCCAGAAAACCTGGAAACCGAAGTGGCCGGAGCTCGAGGAGTATACTGTCGAGATCGGTAAAGGGAAGATCACGCGCGAGGGCGAGCACGTCACGATCGTCACCTACGGTCGCCACGTGCACATGGCCGGCGAGGTCGCCGACCGCGTCCGCGAAGAGGGGATTTCCGTCGAGGTCATCGACATGCGGACGCTCTGGCCCTACGACTGGGCGATGATTTCGAATTCGATCCGGAAGACGAAACGCGTGGTCTTCGTGAACGAAGACACCGAAGTCTCGAATTTCGGCGAACATCTTTACCGCCGGACCACCGAAGAATTCTTCTACGAGCTCGAAGCGAAACCGAAGCTGCTCGCGGGCGCATTCGTCCCGGGAATCGGGCTCGCCGATCCGCTCGAGGCGGCGTCGGTTCCGCAGGTTGCCGATATCGAATCCGCGGTCCGCGAAATCGTCACCGTTCGAGCGTAATCGCCGGTACTTCGACGAGACGGTCGAGGCGTTCGAAGTGGAAAAGGTAATTACCGTGAAGTTCGGCGACCTTTTTTCCGTGGAGAGAAACCGCGAACCCCACGCCCGCGGCGTCGTCGCGCGGGATCAGCGCGATCGCGCTTCGAAATCCGGAGCCGGAATGGAAAAGGTATTTCCGCATGACCTTTTCGGCGAAACCACGTCCGATCCCGCGGCCCTTCGCCGCGGGGTCCGTAATCCGAAGGTCAATTTTGAGCGTTTCGTGGGGGAGCATTCGTTCGCGAGACCTCGGATCCAGCTGGCGAAGCATTCGGGTCACTTTCGGCTCCGTCTTTCCCGCGAGGATCATCGGGTAAGCGAAGCAAATCGCGAGGTTCTCGCCGGTGTCCGCGTTCACGGCGACGAAGACGCGCTGGCAGCGGACTTTTTCCGCTTCATATTCGAAGCTGTCGTTTAAATCGATCTCGCCGCTGAAGGAGTTTTGGCCGAAGGCGTCGGTAAAGGTATCCGTAGCGATACTCTGCAAAAGGAGCGAAAGGGTTTGCTCGCCGGGGAAAACTTCGGTGACCTTCACGTTCATAGGCTTCCTCCAGTCTTCGTTTTACTCCGGGACGAGCTCGGAAGAGAGTTAGGGCCCTCAAATCGGAACGAAAGTGTTGACGGAAGCGGAAACAGTCAACGAATCGACCGTCCTCGTTTCACGGTCCCGCGTCGATTCGCGAGGAGGTCGATCGTTCCGCCGGCGGCCGGCGGAGTCGCGACGGGCGTCGAGCGAAGGATCTCCATCGTCGACCGAAGATCGTCCGTGCCGACCAAGTCGAAGGGGAGCTTCCGAGCGTTTTTCCAGAACTCGGGCGTATCCGGAACGCCCCAGTACCGTGTCCGATGGCCTCGCACGTGGGCGCCGGCCTGAAGTTCGTTCAAGCGCTGCCATTCCTCGTCCGGCATCTTTCCGGTTCCATCCCAGTCGAAGCTGCTCGACCAGTGAAGGTAGTTCCAGCACTCGAACGGTTCGTTCGGATCCGAAGTGAGGTCGACTCCGTTCGTCCCGAGGCACGCCGGCGCCGTCTCTCGGTCCGCGAAGATTTCGGGGGCGCGGTCGTTAATCACGATCGCCTCGACGGCGCCGGGTCGAACTACGGTTCCCGATTTTCCGAAGACGGCGAACATCGGGTACGCGTCGAGGACCTTTTTCAAGTACGGCACGATCGACGGCCCGGTAATGAACGGGCGAATTTCGATCCAGAGTATGAATTTCTTTCCGTCTCCGTAAACGGATCCCTTTTCGTCGACGAGGCGCTGGAGACGATCGAGATACATCGATCGGATCGTCCCGTAGGTCCAGAAGCCGAGGTGGACGACGGCGACTTCGCCCCTTCGGTCCGTCACGTCGACCTCGATACTGGTGTACCCGTTTTCGAGCGCGGTTTCGAGGGGGCGTTCCTGGGCGAAATCGTTATGGGAATGGGCGATCGCCGGCGCTCCGACCGGCGTTTCGAAAGTCAGGGGAGGAGCGAGCGTTTCCCGAGCTGACGCGATTCCGCGAATCGGGCGCGCGCGGGCATGGCCCGGCTGCGAAATCGAAAATGAGAGGCCCGCCGCGACGAGCGGAAGCACGAGGGAACGTGAAATAGTTTTCAACGGCAATTCCTGAATGGCGAGGGGTTGAGGGGCGCGTAAGGTTACTTCAGCGCGGAATGATTTCTTATTTAAAGATGATTGAAGCGCCCGCGCTCGTCAACCCCGCGGCCGCGCGTTTTCAAATTAAAAATGAATGAGGGATTCACCGCGGGAAAGTCGGATTCTGGGCGGGATTCGGCGTCGGATTTCCGAAAGGGGTAATGGTTCCTGGCAGCGGCGTGGCGGTGGAGGAATTCAAGAGCGCCGACGATTGGGAAAAGCGGGAAATATCATTCGGGAAAGTTCCCGCGGAGGTAGCCGGCGAGGAATTGAGTCCGGTCGGTATCGTTGTCGTCGAACTGCTGACGGGAGTCAATCCCGCCGACGTCGCGGTGCCGGAGGATAGGGCGCCGTTTACGATCGGCGATGTTCCGGCGGCATTGGCGGTTCCATTGGACTGAGGCGAGCTGTACTGAGGTGAGTTCGATGTGTTGGTGTTCGGCGGAGTGACTCCCGAGGGGGCGGCCGGCGCGCCGGACATGCCAATCGCCAGCGCCGTCACGATCGCGGCGACGACCAGAAGCCAGTAGATGCGTATGCCAGTGAGTGGAGGGTTCATGCCTGGAAAGCTGCGAAACCCATTCCAGGAGGGCCGGGGTGAATTGGGCCTGCGACTCCCCCTGTCGAATGAATAGACGCCTCGTCACGTTTTAGGCGACCCGGAGACGGGCTCCCGCGTGCCGGTCCGAAGGGTTCGAGCTGAATGCGTTTTGGTTTGGCATTCTTTTCGCTTAGTGGGGAACGCACCAAATTTTTAATCGGAGGTCCTCGTGAACAAGTCCACCGCACCCCTGAAAATCATTTTCGCCATCCTTGCCATTGCTTTCGCGGCCGCCTCCGCGGTTCAGGCGGGCGATCGGAAGGACTATAAGAGCTACGCGAGCGAAATTAACGATACGAAATGGTCGTCGGATTGCGACGACGTGAAGCTGATCGCCGAAAAAGAGCGTCACGTCGGTTGGAAGATGCACGTCAAAAACTTCCTGCCGAGTATTTCGGACATGTTCTTAGATAATTGCGAAAGCGCGCAGGACGGCGTCATCACGTGCGTGTCGATCAGCACGAATTATGACGGCGGCACTAAAAATTGCCTCATTAGCCGGCTTCAGTACGGCCGCGCGAATTCGACCCAAAAGGCCGGAGTGCGATTCGAGAACGTCGCGCTGACGAACATCCCGACGACTCGTTCGCACGGGATCCTCGGCCTCGGGAAGCGAGTTGAAAATACGTGCGACGACGCCTACTCGGAAGCGAGCGAAAACGAACATAAGCAGGGCGGTAAGGCGCTTCCGTCGACAGGCGAAGTCCGCGCCTGCACCGGTCTTTAAGTCCGGGACTTCCCGGAAAGGCGTCGATTATTTGGCGCCATGTTTCTTCCCCTAATCGTAAATCTGAATCTTATTAACCCGTGTCCGAAAGGACACGGGTTTTTAAATGTTTGGTGCGGAAGGGAAAAGCCATCTAAAATAGAAGCTAGGGTTTTTGGGAGGAGAAGTCGAACAAGGGGTCCGTTCCCATGGCTAGACGAGTGATGTGTCTCCGGAAGATGGGCGTTCGCGCCTTGATCACTACGCTTTTCTTTTCACTCAGTCTCGGGCCCGTGCCGGTGAGCGTCGCCGCTCCGGCCACGACGACCGCCTCGACGATTAAAACCGACGCTTACGACGTACCGGCTTACACCCAGGCGAAACTTCCGTCGATCTCGTCGTGCGATGCGAAGGCGGGCGCCGACGACGCGAGTACCGATCTCCCGTCGAGCGGGAACTCCTATATCGACGCGGTCACTTCGACGGCGACGAAGCTGAACAAGACCTACGGGACAGGCAAGACGAAGGACGATACGACGAGTTCGGACGACGAGGAAGTCGACGGGAACGCCACCCTCGATACGGATTGCGATAAACTCAAGGGCGACGGCGCCGCGGATAAGCTCGGAATCGACGGGGACAAACTCCAATGCGGAGTCGTGAACGGGGACGGCTACGTCGATAAAATGAGGGCGAAGAAACTCGCCTCCCAAAAGTACCTCGCCTGTAAACGCGGCGTCCTCGACGCCCTCCGCGGCGAAATCGGCTGCTTCAAGAAGCAGATCGCCGACGCCGACGGGTACATGAACGAGATCGTGAACGGCAAGGGCGGCCTTGCCGAGATGCTGAAGTCGGGGAACGACGATCTCATGCAGATCGATCAGGAAATTCAGGACCGTCAGTCGCAGTACACGGCCGCGAATGACCGGATCGAAGGCGGCGACGGCGGAAACCCTCCGGGGCTTAAAGCGGCCAAGGCCGCACTCACGGACCTCTCGACGAAACTTCCGGAGCGAGTGACCCAGGTGAATCAGCAGGTCCAGAATCTTCGGAGCCAGCAGGCCCGTTTCGAAACGCTCGTGGGCCAGCTCGCGATGGCGCGCGCGATGGACTGCATGAATACGCCGGTTCAAGGTTATCGCTGCGTGAAGGACGGGGCAACGAGTTCGAAGTATCCGACGGGCTCGGTCTCGCCGGTCGACTATCTAAAATGCATCTATGCGCAGTCGGCGAATAAAGTCGCGGGCGGGACCGTCGTTCGGAACGCGACCCGCGAAGATTCGTACATGAAGTCCGCGACTGCCGCGTTCACGCAGGCGGCGGGAAAGGCCCCATCGGCGACCGCTCTCCCGGATTTTTCCGACACGAAAGCATTCACCGCGTCGATGAAAGTCTACACGGTGAATAATCCGACCGACCTCGCGAAGCTTCTCGGACCGACGCTTCGGGATATGGAAGCGGCGACGGGGAAGAACATGACTGCCCAATTTACGGCGGACATTAATCGGTGCTACGCGGCCGCGAAGAAGGAGGTCGCGACCGAGCGGACCGATGCGAATTCGCCGATCCGTGCCTCCGAAATCGCGATGCAGCAGAGTTTCGACACGACGAAGGCGGCGAACGCCAAAGCATTTCGCGAACTTCGCGACTCTTACGGGACGGCCGTGAAGGCGGCGACCGGCCAGAGCGTGAATATCGATATTTCGAAGTGCGAAGCGGCTTCGCTCGAAGATCAGGCGAAATGTTTCGACGCTTTAAACGCGATGACCGACGCGCTTCTCACCGGTAAGGTCGTCCCGACGGCGAGTCCGCTCACCGGGCCGGCTCTCGCACTTACGAACGGACAAGATCCGATTCATTCGTTCGCAGCGGTCCTGATGGCGAAGAACGTGACCCAGCGGACGATCCCGGTGAATTGTTCCGGCGTCGATGACTGTCTTACGAAATACACGAACCTTCGGACCCAGCTGAAACAGACGGTCGACGAGCGCAAGGCGTTCAAAGAGACGTATAAAACCCAGGTGAATAACCGCCTTCTCATGACCGCGAAGGACCTCGCCTCGAAGGGCGTGACCGGCGCGGGCCAGGCGGGGGTTCAGCAAAGCGGAATTACGCTGAACAGCGTTTCGGCGGACGTCCAGAAGCGGAAGAACCAGCTCGCGACGGCGATGTCGAAGATGGGCGTCGAAGCCGGTCTCGATCTCGATCCGAAAGAATTGAAGGATCCCGCGAAGGACGACGCGACCGGACTCTATAAGCCGTCCGACCTGAAAAGCCTCGTCATGGCCGAGGTTTCGCCCGCGCTGCCCGATGTAAATTCGAAGGGGTTCACCGACGCGCTGAAGAGTATTAGTGATCGGGACAAAGAGGAGAGTAAACTCGAGGACGGACTCGATACGGATATCGCCGCGATCGAGTCGAAGGTCGCGGAGTGCGCGAAGGATAAGAAGAAGGCTGCTCTCGATACTGCAGAAAAGGCGTGCGACAAAGGCCGCGAAGATATGCGGGCTTGTGTTACGGCAGCGGGAAAAGACCAGATTTCAATGACTTCGGCAGACATTAACGCGATCGTCGACAAAATGGGCTGCAAGACCCCGGAATGTAAGATTGAAGCCATAAAGGCGGCAAAGGGTCAGCAAACGGGTAATTCAGCACCTACTACTGTAGCGATATCCTGTGGCATTAGTCCGGCCGAAGTGAAGAGTAAATGCCAGTATTACGACCAGCTCGTGGACGATATGCAAAAAGGTGATGACGGCACCAGTAGTAAAAAATCGACCACCGGTGATAAATCGCACAACGCCAAATGAGGTTTCGTTTTTATAAAATGGAAGCCTGCGGAAACGACTTCGTGATCCTCGATCACCTCGCCGGAATTCCCGCCGGCTTTTCACTTCCGACGTCGGAAGTAGTTCGAATCTGCGATCGGCACCGCGGAGTCGGGTGTGATCAGCTCATGTGGCTCAGGCCTTCGGACCAGTTTTCCGCGATCGTGACGATCTTCAATTCCGACGGGTCCCTCTCCGGGATGTGCGGAAACGGAATGCGCGCGGTCGGGTTCCACCTCGCAAGGCGCGGGCCATCGCCGGGAAACAACCTTTATTCAGTCCTCACCGACGCCGGCGCGGAGTCGCGGCCGGTCGCAATCGATCTTTCCGGAGAGCACCCGGAGGTCGCGCTCGGCGTTCCGAACGTCTTCGGCGTCGCCGAAGTCCTTTCTCCGTACGGAAAATTCGCGCGCGTCGAGATCGGAAATCCGCACGCCGTCTTCTTCGGGACCGAATCCGGGGTGGCGGGCGTCGCGCTCGCGACGGTCGGACCCGAGATTGAATCCCATTCGATTTTTCCGAATCGAACGAACGTCGAGTTCGTATCCGTCCTCGACCGTCGCCGGCTTCGGGCGCGGGTATGGGAGCGCGGCGCCGGGATCACCCTCGCCTGCGGGAGCGGCGCGTGCGCGGCGGTCGCCGCCGCGGAAGTAAAAGGGCTCGTCGATGCGGGCGAAAAAATCGAAGTCCTCTTGCCCGGGGGCTCCGTCTACGTCCGACTCGAAGCGGGATGGCGCGAAAGGAAGGGCCAAGCGCTCCTCTCCGGCCCGGGCGAGGACGTCTTTTCCGGCGAATGGGGTTCCTAAGCGCCCTCTGTCCGCCGTGGGTTTTTGTTTGATCGTGTTCCACCAAAATCGAGGGAGATCAGCTCCCAGTTTGGCTCGTGCCCCACATTGGGAACCCTGATTTCCTGAAAAATCGGCGGGTAATTTCATATTAGGGCGCGTGGCATGCCTCGCCCGGGCGCCTGGAAAAAGGGAACACGATCGAACAAAAACCCACGCCGGAGGGGGAGGGTTTGTGGCGGCGGCTCGAACTCTACCCGGCCCGCTCAGTGATCGACGTTCGAAAGAGGGTTCACGTAGAGGCGGAACGTTTTGTCGCGCTGGCGTCGGATCGCGAAGACGCCGTTTTCCTTTTCGGAGGCGAGCTTCTCGTAAAAAACCGGGTCGAGCTTCGCGATATCTTCGACGCTCTTTCCCTCATATTTTCCGAAATCCAGAATCACGAGAGACTCTTCGATCACACCCGTTACGGGACTGCTGTCTTTCTGACTCATGCCCTCCTAGTCTAGGGCCCCCGGCCGCCGAAAATCAAGGGCCGCCATTGCCGCTATAAGTCAAGTCCGTGACTCTGTTAGGCTTCCCTGATGTTCGCGCGGATCGAAGTCGCCCTGAAACCCGAATATCCCGACCCGTTGGCCACTCCCTTGCTTCGTCGCATGGAGATGACGGACCCGCATCTGCGCAAACTCGTCCGGTGGGTGCGCTCGATGACCGTCTATTGGCTCGATCTCCCGCTTTCGCGCGAGGAGCTCATCTACGCATCGCAGGAAACGCTCTGGGATCCGGTGCTTCACTGGCTCTTCACGGGGAATCTCATCCCATCCGCCGCGGGCAAACGCGGAAACGTCGAAGACCTTCTCGAGACCGCTCCGAACCGACCGGGGAAGTTCTTCGCGCTCGAAAAGCGATTCCGCCTCGGCGTGACCGATCACGCTTCGCGCACGCTCGTCGAGTCGTTCGAGGCGGTCCTCAAGCGGAGCCTCGGGAAGGACGCGCGCGTCGCGACCGGTTCGATGCTCCTCCTCGAAGGCCCCCAGCTCACCGAAAATCATCTCGCCCGCATCGCCCGCGAATATTTTTCGAACGAACTTCTCGAGAGCTGGACGCTCCTGACGGAAAAGGAAATTTCCCATACTGAACGCTTCCATCCCGAACGCGTCCGACGCGAAATGCCGAAGGCCGCTCCCGCGCGCTTCCACGCGCCGATCGAACGCCTCGCGATGGGTAGCCTCACGAACGGCGAAGTCGGGGCCTTCTGCAAGCGCAAGGGATTCTCCTTCGCCGACGCCGAAATCGACGTGATCCGGGCGGGCTTCGAACGCGACGTCACCGACGCCGAGCTCGAGCTCATCTCGAAAGTCTGGCGAAGCGTGCCGTTTCGGCGCTTGATGCGCGCGGAAATCCTCCCCGACGAAGACGCGCGGGCGGTCGACGAAGCCCTCGGGCCTCCGCTGCCCGAAAAAATCCCGGGACTCATCGACGGAACGTTCCGCGAATCGATCCGCGAAGTGCCGCGCGCGTGGATCGTCTCCGCCTTCGAAAGCGGCTCGAGCCTCCTTCAGTACGACGACGAAGATCTCCTTTCGATCGAAACGGAAATCGAGTCGCGGACGGTCGCTTCGGACGCGACCTACGGCTCGCTCATGGGTTACTCCGAAGTCTACCTCCGTGCGATCTGCGCCGGACGCGGGGCGAAGCCGATCCTCGCGACCGACGTGATCTTTTCCGCGGATCTCCATACCCCGGTTCCGCCGGATCTCGACCACCTCCATCCGCGACGCGTTCTCGATGGCGTTAAGCAGGGGATCTCGAAGGCCGGTGCCCAACTCGGCGTTCCGACGATCGGCGGCGCGCTTTACCTCGACGCGAAGGAAGGCATGACTCCGGTCGTGCACTTTTCCGCCGTTTCGCTCCTTCCGCGCGTGGCGGGCGGGATTCCCTCGGAGGCGCGCGAGGTATCGGAAGGCGATCGACTCGTCATTCTCGGTGCGCCGACCGGAAAAGAGGGGATGATCGGCACGCCGAACGTCCAGATTTGCGATACGACGCTCCTCCACTCCCTCGCGGCGCTCGTCGCGGAAGTCCGGGATCTCGGGTGGAACCGGCTCTTTTTGCCTTGCGGTGAAGGCGGGATCGCCGGGGTCGCCGCGAAGGTGGCGCGGGAATTCGGCGGCGTCGAAATCGACCTCGATCAGGTCCCGACTAAGATCGCGGGCCTGCGGCCGATGGAAATCCTCGGCGCCGAAACCGCCGAACGCATTATCGCGATCATTCCGGGAGAACGCGTGGAAGCGGTCCTCGGGCTCGCGAAACGCCGCGGAATGGTGGGCGCCGAAATCGGATCCGTCCGCGCGAGCGCGAAAGTCCGCATGCGCGCTTCGGCCTCCGCCGGCGACGCGTGGATCGTCGACGTCGAAACCCGATTCCTTCGCGGAAGCCAGCCGCGCGCACACGAAGAAGTCACCTGGCCCGCGCCGATCCCCAAGGCAGGGGCGCCCCGTCCGATCGAGTGGGGCGATCCGGCGAAGGAAGGCGTCGAGACGCTCCTCCGAATCCTCAGCCATCCGAACGTCTGTTCCCGCGAATGGCTCATCCGCCAGATCGATCACGAAGTTCAGGGCACGAGCGCGCTCAAGCCCCTCCACGTCGCTTCCGTCTCACCGGAAGTGAGCCACTCCGGCCCGAACGACGGCGGCGCCCTTAAGCTCAAAGCCCAGTCGAACCACGGACTCATCGTCACGACCGGACTCGCGCCGCGCGCGGCGGCGCTCGATCCGTACCTGATGGGCTCGCTCGCGGTCGACGAAGCCGTGCGGAACGCGCTCGCATGCGGCGCGGACTACGGCAAGGAAGAGTTTCTCTTCGCCCTGACGTACCAGTTCTCCTGCCCGGCGAAGGACCTCGAGGACGCGAGCCTGCGCGGTGGGCTCGTGCGGGCGTGCTTCGGCGCCACGCGCGCCGCGATCGAGCTCCAAACGCCCTTCGTCCACGGGAGCCAGCAGACGATCGTCGGCCAAAACTCGAAACTTCACTTCGTGATCCAGGCGATCTCGCGCTCCCTGAAGGTCGCCGGTATTCGCAGCGCCGACTTCAAAACGCCGGGCGACGCGATCTACCTACTCGGGCCGGCGCGATTCGCGCTCGCGGGTTCGCTCGTCGCGGAAGTGTACGGCGCCGTGCCGCCCGATTCGACCTCGCCGCTTCCGGAGTGGGACACCGCCAGGCGTCTCTATGCCTGGCTCGGCGGAGCCATCGGCAAGGAGCAGAAAAAACTCCGGTCGATCCACGACGTTTCGGACGGCGGACTCATGACCGCGATCGCCGAAGGGTGTCTCGCGCGCGGGATGGGCGTCGCGCTCCAGTATCCCGAAGGTCTCCCACGCACGGCCGAGTGGGAATTTCTCTTCGGCGAGGGTTTTCACGGATTCACCGTTTCCGTCGGTGAAATCGACGCCCCGCTCGTCGAGGCCGAGTTCGCCCAGAACGAAATTCCCTTCATTCGCCTCGGGGCCGTCACCGGGAGCGGAGTCGTTCAAGTTCGGCGCGGCGAGCACCCCGCGCTCGTCATCGAAACGAAAGTCCTGCGGCAGGCCTGGAAACGGGACGGGTACTGGGAATGAGCGACATCATTCGACCTCGGGTCCTCGTTCTCCGCGGACAGGGCATCCTCAGCGAAAACGAAACCGCCCAGGCCTTCGCGACTGCGGGCTTCGAAGTCCACCTGCGGAATCTCGACGACCTCGTCTCCGAGGGTTACCGCGAGGAACGGCTGATCGAAGAGTACGCGGTCCTCGCGATTCCCGGCGGCGCTTCGACCGCCGACGAACTCGGCAGCGGTAAACTTCTCGCTCTGAAGCTCCAGCACCAGCTCGGTTGGACGCTCGCGCCCTACGCCGCGCGCGGTGGCATGGTGATCGGCATCGGCAGCGGATTCCACACTCTCATCCGGCTCGGCGTATTCGGCCGGGAAATTTCCGTCACCTCGAACGGCGGCGCCGGCGCGAGCGGTCGAAGTTTCCAAGCCTGGGTAAAAGTCGCGCCGATCGGCACGACGTGTACCTGGCTCCGCGGTCTCGGCGTCGTCGACCTTCCGCTTCGTCACTCAGATGCGCGGATCGTGATCCATCCGAACCGAAAGACGGAGACGCTGGTGAAGCTCCAGCGGCGGGGAATGCACTGCCTTCGCTACGAGGGGAATCTCATCGGCAGCGAAGAAAACATCGCCGGGCTTTGTGATCCGAGCGGTCGAATTCTCGGTATCATGCCCCATCCGGAGAGCTTCGTCCGATGGACGGCCCATCCCGAATGGACGATGGCGCCTCAGCGCGCGAACGCTCCCGGCCAGGGTCTCGCGTTTTTCGAAAACGCTTATCAGGAGTTCATGCGTGCGGTTCAGCCCCCGGCTTGAGACGAAGCTCGGGGAGGTTCCGGTCGGTGGTCTCGTACCGTCGGCATGGATCGTCGTCGAGGCGGGAGTATCCCGCGAAGAAGTGAAGGAGCGCTTTCTCGCCCGGGGGGAAGGATTCGTCTCTTCCGCGATCCAGGACGTCGCCACGCTCGCACGCTTCATCCTCGGCTCGATCGTCGACCGCGAGCGGGTCCTCGGCGCGCCGTCGCGCCAGGAGATTCTCCGGCGCATGCTCGCGGAACGCGAGCTTTCCGACCGCACGCCGGAACTTCGGCGCCTGAAGCGTCAGCGCGATTTTTACAAGAAGCTCGACCGCGCGATCCAGGCGGCGCGAATGACCTACGCGTCCGCCTCGGAACGTGAAGCCCAGGAAGAGCGGTTACAAGCGTCGTTCGGCGGCGGCCTCCTCCGCGCAGAGATGCATACGATCATCGCGGCCTACGAGGCGTGGCTCGACGAAAACCGCGCGTGGGATCTCCCGCGACTGATCCTCGGGGCGGTCGCCGTACTCGGAACCGCCGAGATCCCGCTCGCGTTGCCTCCGAAGATCGTCGTCCTTTCGCCGAAGCCGGGCGAGAGCCGCGGCGAGGCGTTTTGGGAGGCGCTCGCCCGTCGCACGGAGGTCGAACGGATCTACGTCGCCGACCTTCTCGGCGCGGAGTTCGCGGCGATGGAGCGGGCGTTTCCGGAGGAGCCGCTCACGGCGAGCTGGGAAGAATGGCATACCGTTGATGATACCTGCGACCGCGTGGCCGAGGGGCTCCTCGCTGAATACGGAGCGGGCTCGCTCGGTCGGAACGGGGTACTTCTCCCGGATCTCCCGGCGGTTCGGCGGAGTTTGAAGCGGGCGCTCGAAGAGCGCGGACTCGTCCTGAAGGATCCCCGCGATCCGACACGGCTCAAGTGGGAAGAATCGGTGAAGGGCGCCCTCCTGCCGCTCGACGTCGTCGCGCGCCGTTTTCGGCACGAAGAGGTGATTTCCTTTCTTCACTCGAGCTGGGTACGGCTCGACGCGAATCCCGAAGTCGACTTCGCCGAGAAACGGAAACTGCACCAGGAAATCCTCGACCGCGGGATCCGCTTCGGACTGCCCGCCTATTCGGGCGACCGCCTCGAGCGGATTCGCGCGCCGCTCGAGCTTCTGAACGGAGCCTTTTCCCCGCGTATCCGGATCGACGAAGTGGCGAGCTTTCACCTCGCCTGGATTCGCCGGAATCCCGATTTCGAGTCCTGGGTGCACGCGTTCTTCGAAGCGGTCTGGGATCGCTTCTCACAGGATCTCGTCGTCATCGGCGAGTCGCGGCGGAAGGCGCCGGTTCTCTATTGGCTCGAACGGCTCCGCCTCCGCCTTCAGGACGCGACCCCGCCCTTCGAGAAGGTCCAATACGAAAACGGCGTCGAGATTTTCCGGCTCGGCCAAACACCGCTCTCCTATCCCGAAAAACTCTGGTGCCTCGCACTTCCGCCGCGCTATACGACCGGAGATAATCCCGGCGACTATTTTTACTCGGACCGCGAACGCGAAGTCCTTTCCGGCCATTTCCAGATCCGTTCGGGAATGATGGAGGCCGACTTTCGGCGGAAGGTCCTGAAATTCTGGCTCGCGCACGCCCGGGAGGCGATCTTCCTCGACGCGCTTTACGACTGGGACGGGCGCGAGCGCGAATCGATCGAGCCGCTTCTCCAGGAGCTCGACGTGCGCGGTCCGGACGGGGAGCCCGTGGCCGCGGTCGCCCGACACTCTCATCCGCGGTGGCGGAAAAGCTACCTACACCCGCGTACGTCGCCGCCCCGGGAAATCAAGTTTCCGGAACTCGGCGTCCCCGGCGCGCGCCCCGAGCTCCGCGCGTCCGACCTCGAACATTTCAGCCGCTGCGAATTCCAGGGGGCGCTGCTCGGCCGGTTACGGATCTCGGACGCGAAACCGTCCGACCTCGACATTCGCGCCGATTCGCGCGGGACGCTCCTTCACGAAGCGGTAAAATTCCTCATCCGCGCGCGGGACGAGCGCGGGGCGTTCTCGATCACCGCGGAGGATGCGTTGAACGAGGCTTGGCTCTCCCGGCGCCCGAAGGGACTTTTTCAGAGCGACCGGCTCGCCCAGTTTACGAAGCGAAAGCTCATTCCGATTCTTCAGACTTTCATGGATCAGGAGGCGAAGTACGTCGAACGGGCCCAGACTAAGGTCCTCGCAGTCGAGGAGCCGAAGCTTCGGTATACGGTCGATCTCGGGGGGGTGCCACCGGGTGCCGTATCTGCGGGCGCCGCGAAGGAGTCGAGCGGGTCGGCTCCGCCGCCGATGGAGCGCGACCAAGTCACGATCGTCGGCATTCCCGACCG
>JAYVXM010000290.1:0-17817 GCA_043785205.1 Bdellovibrionales bacterium | reverse complement strand
TTCCCAGACCGAGACGCTCCAGAAAAACCTGATTGCCTACCTGCTTGCCGGAACCGGTCCCGCCCTTTCCGTCGAAGCCACGCGTGCGATCTTCCTCGTGCGCCTCCGATCGCTTGCGCGCGGCTATTCAGGGGTCAGCGAAGATCTCCTTCTCCGGATGAAGCTCTACCTCGAGCGCGACTGGATGCCCGTCATTCCGCGCGAGGGTTCGCTCGGCGCGAGCGGGGATCTTATTCCGCTCGCCTATATCGCCGAGGTCCTTCAGGGCGAGGGGCGGATACACTCGTCCGGAGGCCAACGGCTGAACGGCGCCAGCGCGGTGGGAAGTTTGGACGAAACCGACTCGCTCTCGATGCGCGACGTCCTCGCCGCCGAACGCATGGACACCTACCGCCTTAAGCCGAAGGAGGGCCTCGCGCTGGTGAACGGCACTTCCGCCATGGCGGGATTGATTCTCACTAATCTGAACTCCGCGCGGGCGATCGTCGACACCGCGACGACCGCGACCGCCTGGCTCGTGCTCGCGCTGAACGGGCGGACGGAGGCCTTCGAACCGCTCGTGAATGAGATCGCGAACACGCACGCCGGTCAGAGCGCGATCGCGCGCCGGATTCGCGCGCTTCTCGCCGAAGAAAATTACGCCTCGAAGCCGCTCGCCGACCTCGCGATCCGAAATGGCGAGACCGAAGGTTTCGTGCAGGACCGCTACTCCGTGCGCTGCGTGCCCCAGATCCTCGGGCCCGTCCTCGAGACGATCGAGAACGTCGAGCGCTGGCTCGAAACCGAAATGAACGGCACGTCGGACAACCCGCTCATCGGCGAAGACGGCGCGCTCGCGATGGGCGGAAATTTTTACGGTGGTTACCTTTCCCAGGGCATGGACTACCTGAAAATCTCCCTCGCGCACGTCGCGGACCTGATCGACCGGCAGCTTACCCTCCTGATCGACGACAAGTCGAATCGCGGACTGCCGGCGAACCTCGCGGACTGGAAGGGGCTGCCCGAAAACGAACGCTTCCTTCACCACGGACTGAAGGCGCTTCACCAGTCGGTGAACGCGCTCACCTCCGAGACGATGGCGCGCGCGACGCCGGGTGGAATTTTTTCCCGATCCTCCGAATCGCACAACCAAGACAAGGTGAGTCTCGGCATGAGCGCCGCTGTCCAGTGCTCCGACATGATCGATCCCCTCTTCCGGATCCAAGCCTTGGCGCTCGTTTGTTTCGCCCAGGCCATCGATCTGCGCGAACGCCGATTCGTCGGTGCGCGCTCGCGCGAGCTCTACGCCACCGTCCGGGCGGTCGTGCCGTTCGTGAAACGCGATACGTCGCTCGGCCGCGAAGTCGAAATCCTATCCCGTCGTTTGAAAACCTCGAAAACCGGCGCGCTGGCGGCGCACGAATCCTAGGAGCATTCCGTGAGCGTTTCCCTGAATCCGTCCGTGAAAAATTACGACGTCATCGTCATCGGCGGGGGCCCCGGCGGATCGACGTGCGCGACCTACCTCGCCCGCGCCGGACTTTCGGTCGCGATCTTCGAACGCGAATCCTATCCGCGTTTCCACATCGGCGAGTCCCTCCTTCCGGCCACGATGCCGATCTTCAAGGAGACCGGTTTCTATCCGAAGCTGAACTCCGGAAAATACATCCAGAAATTCGGGGCGCGGTTCGTCGACTACCAGACCGACGACGAGGTCTACTTCGGCTTCGAGGGCGGGTTGAACCGCGAGATTCCGAGCGCATTCGAAGTCGAGCGGAAGCACTTCGATGCCGACATTCTCGCCCACGCGCGCGATTGCGGCGTCCGGATTCACCAGCCGGTTCGCGTGAAGGAAACCACTTTTCACGATTCGCACGTCTCCGTGCGGACGACCGAAGGCGAGGGCGGGGCCGGCACCGAGTTCACGTGTAAATTCCTCGTCGACGCCACCGGGCGGGATGCGTTCCTCGGGAAGCAGATGAAGACGCGGACGCCGAACTTCGACCTGAACAACGTCGCGCTTTTCGCGCACTTCACGGGCGTGAAGCGCAATCCGGGCAAGCACGAGGGCGACATCATTGTCGGGCTCCTTCCGGAAAGGGCCTGGACGTGGATCATCCCGTTCAAGGGCGATACGACCTCCGTCGGCATGGTTTGTAAGTCCTCGGTTTTCAAGGGAACCGCCGACCTCGGCGCCTACCTCCTCGAAACGCTGAACTCGAGTCCCCGCGTGAAGGACTATATGTCCGGCGCCGAGCGAACCTCCGAAGTCACCGTGATTTCGAACTACTCCCACACGACCGAGACGATGGTCGGGCCCCGCTGGATCATGGCGGGCGACGCGGCCGTCTTCCTCGACCCGATTTTCTCGTCGGGCGTTCACGTCTCCTGCACCAGCGCAAAGCTCGCGTCGTCGACGATTCTCGCCGCGCTGAAATCCGATTCGCTGCTCGACGCGGACGGGCGCGGCGCGCGTTATCAGGAAGACCTCCTCCGCGGCGTGAAGCGTTTCCACAATCTCATCTCGATGTTCTACGAGGGCGAATTCGTGAAGCAGATGAAGAAGACGCTGACGTTGAAAAATGCGCGCGAAGGCTTCACCTCCGCGGTCGCCGGCGACATGTGGAATGAAGAAAACTTCCTCTTCGAGAAGAACGTGCTCTAGTGGTTCGGGACGCCGGCTTGCGCATTCGGCTTTGGAAAGGTCATCACTCGCCCGAGCTCCTCGGGTTCGTCGCGCGGGCGTGGCGTTCGGGCGCGGAGTCCGGCCGCGAGCTACTGATTCTCTGTCCGCCGGCGCTCGCCGATTTCGGATTCGTTCCGCTCCTCCCGGCGGGCGAGATCTCGCTGCTCGGCGAGACCTGGACGGACGCCGATCGCGCGGACATCGAGCGAAGGGCGGACGTTCCCCGTTCGACGGAGTATCCCGCCTTTCCGATTCTCGGCGTGTTCACGAGCGGAACCGTCGGCGGAAAACCGCGGCTCATCCTCTACTCGCGGGCGAACGTCGAGGCGTCGCTCGCCGGGATTCTCGAGGTTTTCGATCGCGATCGCATCGACGCGATCTTCTGCTATCCTCAACCGTTCCACACGTTCGGCCTCATTCTCGGTTACGTCCAGGCGGTCGCGACGGGACGGCCGCTGATCGCGCCGGCCGGCCGCTACGCTTCGGATTTTCACCTCGCCTGGCGCGAGGCCGCGCGGACCCACCCGGGACTCCTGACGCTCGGGACGCCGACCCATTTCCAGGATCTCGTGAAGGCCGCGGCGGGTTGGTCCGCCGGCGCGGTGGTGCCGACCTATTCGGCGATCATCGGCGGCGCATCAGTGCCGCGCGCGCTTTGGCGGGCGCTGCGAGACTCCGTCCGGATCGCGGCGCCGAGCATCGGTTACGGGTGTACCGAAGCTTCGCCGGGCCTCACTCACCTTCCGCCGGGCCGCGAGCCCGCGGAGGACGGTGAGATCGGTTCGGTTCTTTCGGGAGTCTCGCTCGAGCCGATTCCCGGGATCGGGCTCGAGTTCGCCGGTCCGTCGACTTGTCTCGCGATCGTGCAGGATGGACGCGTTCAGTTCCCGCGCCGGGTTCTCATCCGCGATCGGCTCGCCGCGCGCGAGAATGGGCGGCTCGTCTTCGAGGGGCGCTATGATCTGGTTTTCAATCGCGGCGGGATGAAATTTTCGCTTGAGGAGATCGAACGGTTTCTCCAGGAGTCGTTCCCAACGGCGGCGTTCCTTTGCGTGGCGGTTCGCGACGAGCGCCTCGGCGAGGACCTGGGAGTGCTCGTGCGGGCCGCGGAGGCGCCGACGGAGGCGTTTCGAAAGGCGATCGGCGTGGCTTTGCAGACGCGGTTTCTCGCGCATTTTAATTTAGGCCGGATCGTGTGGGTGGCCGAGCTTCCGACGAACGCGGCCGCGAAGCCGGATCGGGGACGCGGGGCAAATCTCGTTGCCGCGTGGCCGGCGGAATATGGCGCGCATCCGCGCTGAAGGGTGGCGTGACGAGTTCCTTTCCGCGGCCGGTCGCGGATTTCATCGCGACGATCCCGCATCGGCCGCCCTTCGTATGGATCGACGCAGTCGTGTCGGTGACGGCGGAGAGCGGAGTTTGCACGGTCGTACTGGAGCCGGGAGCGCTCTACCTCGGCGCCGCGGGATTGCGGCGTTCGAGTTATCTCGAATTCATGGCCCAGGCGTTCGGCTACGTGCGGGCCGCTCAGTCGGCGAGCGGCTATTTTCCGGAGCGCCCAGCGCCGAAGAAGGCGTTTCTCGTTTCGATCCAGGATGCGGTTTATACGGACGAGGAGAACCTCGCACCGCCGATCGGAACCCGCCTCCGGATTGAGATTACGGGCATTCGGGAAATCGGGGCGATCACGCTTTTCGCGGCGGCGGTCGCGGCGGAAGATGGGCGAGCGCTCGTGCGGGCGCGGTTGAAGGTCTTTTCGGAGTAGCACTCGCGTCATCGGTGACGCGCCGTGCCCCTATCAAAATGCCGCGCGACGCCCTCGCGACGACGGCCCGGGACATCCGGACTTCTCAATCCTTCCCCGCTGGGCTAACCACCGAGGCATGAACCTTTCCTTGCGGAACGCTAGCCGCCTCGTCGCCGTCGCCGGATTGATCACGCTTCTTCCCCCGGCCCACGCCCACCCCGCACCGCCGCTCGATCCGATCAAACTCGCCGAGGACAATCGCGACGTCGACGCCGCCGCGCTGAAGACCGGCGCCCGCGCCGCGAACCCCGAACTCCGCGCCGCGACGGCGATCGCCTTCGGGCGGATCCTGAAACCCGCCGGCCTCGACCCGCTCCTCGCCCTTACCGGCGATCCTGATTCTTCCGTCAAGCGAGCCGCGATCTTCGCTCTCGGCCAATTCGGCTGGGCGATCGAAACCGCGAACGGCCGCGAAACGGAAATCTCGGACCGCCTCGTTCCCTTCACCCGCGCGAACGCCGCGCCCTATCGGCGCCTCGCGATCGAAGCCATCGGAAAACTTTTCCATCCGGGAACCCAGGACTTCCTCGTCACGCTCCTCGCCGACGGGGACTCAGGCGTGCGCGAGCAAGCGCTCGCCGCGCTCGCTCAAATGCGCGGCGCCGCTCAGATGCGCGGCGAAACCGCGAAACTCGCGCCGCTTTCCGACGCCGCCCTCGCTACCGTGGAAACGCTCCTGAAATCCGACCGCACGGTCGCCGTCCGCACGAACGCGGCTTACCTCCTTTACCGACTGAAGGATAAGCGCACGAACGCCGCGATGTTCGCCGCGACCGCCGATCGCGCGCCGTACGTCCGGATGTACGCCATCGAATCGCTCGCCCGCACCGGCGAGGTCGCGAACGAATCGTACTACGCGACGATCCTCCGCCTCGCGAGCGATCCGGCGTACGGCGTCCGCACCGAAAACCTCACCGCCGCCCAGAAACTCGGATGGATCGCCCGGCTCGCCCGCGAAACCGGCCGAACGATCGCGCGAGATCCGTATGCCCACGTCCGCACCGCGTTCGTGAACGCGCTCGGCGGCGAACCGACGATTACCAACGCCGACGTCGCCGCGTTCGCGCACGATCGGAGCCGGATGGTCCGCGCGGCCGTCGTGACCCAACTCGCGACTCGCGAAAAGACGAAAGCCCTCCCGCTCCTCGCCGCCGCGCTGAAGGATCCCGATACGTGGGTCCGCCAGACATCGGTCGGCGCGAGCGCCGCCCTCGGCGCCGATCGCGAAGCCTTCCTGATGGAGTCCCTCCGGAACTCCGAAGTCCTCGTGCGAAGCGAAGCGATTCAAGCGCTGGGCGACCTCCCGTCGCCGACCGCACAGGCGCGGGTGGACGAAGCCCTCAAGTCCGACGCGCTTTCGGAGCGCCTCGCCGCCGCGTCCGCCGTCAGCTCGCGCAAGGACGCCGGCCACCTCGCCCTCCTCTTCGCGACGTACGAAAACAGCCTCGTCGATCCGAAATGGTGGGACCTTCGCGGCGGACTCGTCGACGAGTTCGTGAAGGTGAATTCCGCGGAAACGTCCGGATACCTCCGAACCGTACTCCACGATCCCCTTCCGACCCTCGCCTATATGGCTTGGCGCGAACTCACGAAGCGCGCCGAACCGAATCTCCCCGCCATGACCGCGCCCGAACTTCCGCGATCCGCGGATAGCCTCCTCCGATTCACGCGCAATCCGAAACTTCGGGTCGAAACGAATCGCGGAACGTTCAGGATCGAACTCTACCCGACCGCCGCCCAGATCCACGTCGCGACCGTCGTCGGCTTCGCGCTCAAGGGCGGTTATGACGGACTTCCGTGGCACCGGATCGTTTCGGACTTCGTCGTTCAGGGCGGAGATCCCGACGGGACCGGTTACGGCTCGGGCCCCTATCCGATTCGCGCCGAAATCAATCCGATCCGCTACCGCCGCGGCACGCTCGGCATGCCTCGAAGCACCGACTGGGACACCGGCGGCGTTCAGCTCTTCATCACCCACGTTCCGACGCCGAATCTCGACGGCCTCTACACGGTCTTCGGTCAGGTCACCCGCGGCCTCGAAGTCCTCGATCGACTCGAGCCGGGCGACCGCATGACGAAGGTGAGTGTCGAGCTTTAGCGAGCAGGCGGTCGAGCTTTAGCGAGCAAAAGTCCGAGCTTTAGCGAGCAAAAGTCCGAGCTTTAGCGAGCCGGCGTCCGCCGAGCCCTAAAGATCGGCAAAATCACCGGACGTTTCAAAATCGCGATCGCCGTCACGACGCCCGAAAACAGTGCGCCGCCGACTCCGACCGTGACGACGTCCTGACCGGTAAGAAAGAGTCCCGGCACGAAGGTCCGCGGCCGTAACCACCGCTCGAGGTACCGCGCCGGCGTGTGCTCGAGTCCGTAAATCTCGCCGCCGGCATTCCCCGTGAAGTGTCGCGTACTCAAAGGCGTCGAAAGCTCGTGGTGCTCAACATGCCCCCGAACCGCGGGCGCGACCTCGTAGAGCGCCTCGAGAAGCCGCTCCGAAAGCCGTGCCTTCAGCGCCTCGTACTCCGGACCGCGGCGCCGCCACGCCGTCGCCTCCCACTCCGCCACCCATTCGTAACGAAACGGCGCGATCACTTGGATCGTCGCCTTCCCGGGATGGGCCGCCGGCCACGCCGGATCCTTCGCCGAAGGAAACGATACGTACACGAGCGGCGGAGGCGCCTCGCGATCCGCGGACCAATCCGCGAACGCACCGTCGAAATCCTCGCGCGCGTACCGCCAAACGTTATGCTTCGGCAACCCGAGGTCCACGTCCGAGCGATTCAATCCGACATAGAGGCACAAATGGGGCAGCGAAGGGCCCACCCGCGCGAGGCCCGCCGCGAGATCCCGCGGCAGCCGAACCTCCGGCGGCAATAGTCTCCGAAACGTCGCCGGCACGCCGATCCCGCTCACGACCACCGGCGCGCGAAATTCACGTCCATCCCGAAGCCGCACCCCCCGCGCGACGCCGCCCTCGACGAGGACGCGCTCGACCTCGGCCCGCAATAGGATCCGTCCGCCGGCCGCCTCGATCGCCGGCCGAATCGTCTCCGCGATCCGCTTCGCGCCGCCCTCGGGATAGCTCGCGCCCGCGAGATAATGTTCGACGATGATCGCGTGGATCGCAAAGCTGCTCTTCTTAGGCGTAAGCCCGTAATCTCCGCACTGCCCGCAAAGGACGGCGATCAGTCGCGGATTGGCCGTGAACGCCCGCACCACGTCGTACGTCGTCCGCCGCGCGAACTTTTCGAATCGGCGGCGGAGGAACCACCCGACGGTAAAGCTGAGCCAGGGCGGCATCGTTTTTTCCCCGAAGAACCACGCCGACGCGCGCGACGCACGGAAGATGAGCGCGTAGTAAGCGCGGATCGCGGCCACCTCGTCCGGAAAATCACGGGCGAGCTCGGCGATCTGATTTTCGAGGCCCGGCACGTAATCGTACGGACGACCCGCGACGACGATCCGATCGTAAACGCCGTCGATCGGCGCCCATCGGAGTCGACCGTCGGTTAGGAAATCGGCGAGGCGCCGAAAGAGCGAGTTTTCGTCATGGGCCTGGCCGACGTAATGGACGCCGACGTCCCATTCGAAGCCCTTCCGTTTGAAGGTGTGGCTGAAGCCCCCGACGATCGTATGCCGTTCGAGGATGAGCACACGCTTCCCCGCGCGGGCGAGAAACGAGGCCGTGGAAAGGCACCCGAGACCGGAACCGATCAAGATCGCGTCGAATATTTCCGGCACGGGCTCTTTCCCGCCGCCCGACCCTTCCTTCCCGTCCGACATGCCCCGGAAATCCCACAGTTTATCCTCGAATGTCCAATACTTAGCTCCGCACCCTTCAGGTAACCCATTGTCATCCCGGGGATCTCGGGGCATGGTGAGCCCGATGTCCGGAACCGAGAAACCCTATCGCGCCCTCTGCGTCCGCTGCCTGCGCGCCGGCTCGGTTTGCCTCTGCGACGGCATTCGGCCGTTCGAGACGGCCTTCCAGATCGTTCTCCTCCAGCACCCGAAGGAACGAAAAAATTCGATCGGCACCGCCCGCTTCACCCATCTCACCCTGAAGTCCTCGCGGCTGATCGCCGGCGTCGATTTCGATCGAGTTCCGGAAGTGAACGCGATCCTCGACGATCCCGGGAACTTCGCCGTCATCCTCTTTCCCGGCGAGACGGCGACGAACGTCGCCGAAAACCGCGACGCCTTCCTCGCCGGAATTCCGCGCGGTCCGGACGGCCCCCGCCGGCTCGTGATCTTCGTCGTCGACGGAACCTGGCCCCAGGCCCGCGGGATGCTTCGGAAGAGCGCCCGCCTCCTCGCCCTCCCGCGAATCTCGTTCACGATCGAATCGCCGTCCCAATACAAAGTCCGGAAGCAGCCGCACGAGTTCTGCCTTTCGACCGTCGAAGCCGTCGCCCGGCTCGTGAAGATCCTCGATCCCGCGGCGCCCGCCGACTCGTTGATCGACACGTTCGCCCGCATGGTCGACGCCCAGCTCGAATGCGCCACCCGCGGACGATTGCGCGAAAAGGAACGCGCCCTCGCCGGGAAAAAGATTCTCCGAAAATCCGCGCCCGCCGCGCGCAAACCGGGGGTGAGCGCTTGAGCCGCCTCGCTTTCCGAGTCGAGGCCGAAGCGCCGGGCACCCAGGCCCGCGCCGCACGCTTCACCACGCTCCACGGCGAGATGATCACGCCGATCTTCATGCCGGTCGGAACTCAGGCGACGGTGAAAGGCCTCACGGTCGACAATCTCAAGCACGTCGGCTCGCGGATGCTCCTCGCGAATACCTATCACCTCATGCTTCGCCCGGGCCCCGAAGTCTTCGCGAAATTCGGCGGAATCCACCGCTTCATGAACTGGGACGGCCCGGTCCTCACCGATTCCGGAGGATTCCAGATCTTCTCGCTCCCTCACTCCCGCGCGATAACCGAGGGCGGCGCGAAATTCGCGAGCTACGTCGACGGAAAGATCCACCTCCTCTCGCCCGAGACGAGCATCGCCGTCCAGCGGGCGATCGGTTCCGACGTCATGATGGTCCTCGACCAGTGCATTCCGTCCACGTCCTCCCACGTCGAAGCCCGTGCGGCGATGGAGCTCACCCATCGCTGGGCGCGCCGAAGTTTCGCGGCCCGCGGCGATTCGCCGTCCGCGCTCTTCGGAATCGTCCAGGGCGCCTGCTACGAGGATCTCCGAAGAGAAAGCGTCGACGCGCTCACCGCGATCCCGTTCGACGGGTACGCGATCGGCGGCCTCGCAGTCGGCGAGACGAAGACCGAGCGCGAGGATTTCACCGAGATCACGACCCGACTCCTCCCCCGCGATCTTCCGCGGTATCTAATGGGCGTCGGTACGCCGCTCGACATCCTCGAGGCCGTCCACCGCGGCGTCGACCTCTTCGACTGCATCCTCCCCTCGGCGCTCGCGAAGCGCGGAACCGCTTTCGGCTCATGCGGAAAAATCCAAATGCGCCGGTCGGCCTATAAGTTTTCCGAAGCGCCGCTCGACCCGGAATGTCCGTGCGAGACCTGCGCCCGTTATTCGCGCGCGTACCTTCACCACCTCACGAAGACCGACGAGGTCCTCGGTTGGAAGCTCCTCAGTCTCCACAACCTCGCCTTCTACCACCGGATGATGACCGAGATCCGCGCGGCCATTTTCGCCGGAAACTTCGCGGCCTACCGCGAATCTCGGCGCGTGGCGTGGGCCGGCAGCGACGAAACGGCGTCGGTCCGGCGGGACCGCGCGAGGGCCGGCGCTCCGGAACTCCACGCCGCGCTTGTCCTCCCGACCTGAACGAGGGACACTCGGGGTCGATGCCGCCTCGTCCCTCTTTCCATCCCGATCGCGACCCGACGTCCTGGGCGATGTCGCTCGGGATCACGCTCGAAGCGATCGAGATTTACCTCGCCTCGGACGTGATCGACCTCCATATCGATTCGTTCATCTGGACGCGACTCTTCGGCTACGATCTCCATACCCGACACTCGGCCGGGCCCTTTCCGGGATGGTTCGGTTTCCAAGCCGACTTCCCGCGTGTGCGCGAGGCTGAAATCACCGGCGGCGTCTGGTCGATCACCACGAATCCGTTCCGGCCCTCGCTCGGTCGAACCGCGGCGTTCTCGGAAAACTTCCGCGAGTTCGAAGCGATCCTCGAGCGAGCCCCGAACCAAGTCCGCCTCGTCCGCTCGGCGAGCGACTACGGCCGGGCCCGCGACGCCGGAATTCACGCGGTCTGGATCGGAGTTCAGGGCGGGAACGCGTTCGAAACCGATCCGCTCCTCTTCGAGGCCTACTGCGAATCACTCGTGAAGGTCACCCTCGTTCACCTCACGAACTCGGTTTACGGAGGTACGAGCTCCCCGCTTCGACTTCGGCGGAAAACCGACCTCGGCCTCACGAAAACGGGCGCGGAATTCGTCGAACTTCTGAACGCGAAACGATGCTTCGTCGACCTCGCTCACATCAGCCGCAAAGGGTTTTTCGACGTCGTCGCCGTCCACGACAAATCCCAGCCACTGCTCGTGAGCCACACCGGCGTCGCCGGCGCGTTCCCGCACTGGCGAAACCTCGACGACGAGCAGCTTCGGGCCGTCGCCGAAACCGGCGGGACGATCGGCGTAATGTATCAGTCGAGCTTCCTCGGACCGACGAATCGCCAAATCGATCTCGAGGCGATCGTCCGCCACCTCGACCACATCATCACCACCGTCGGCGAGGACTTCGCATCACTCGGAAGCGACTGGGACGGGATGATCATCGCTCCGAAGAACATGCCGACCTGCCTCGAGCTTCCGCGACTCGTCGAAGCGATGCTCGCGCGCGGTTGGACGGCGGAACGGATCGGAAAAATCCTAGGCGGAAACTTCCTCCGCGCGCTCGCGATGCTCCGGCCTTAAGCCGCACGCCACGGTCGGCGCGATCGCGGACGTGAAAAAGCCCGGAGCATGCGGGTGCCCCGGGCCGTTCGGACGAGAGCGGTCTAGCGAGATGAATCCGAGGTGTTTTCCGTCTCGTCCTTGATTTTCTGACCGTGCCGATTGAACTTCTTCTTCCGGACGTGCTTCGATTTGCGCGAAGTCGACCCGACTTTCATCCGCGACTCGGTTTTCGTGGTCTCGGTCGTGTTGCCGGTGAACGGATTTTTCGAAACGTCGTGCGTCGTTTCGGAGACGGCCTTTCCGTCGGCCGTATTCGCCGCGTCATCCGCGTAGGCGAACGTGGCGATCGCGACGAGGGCGGCGATCGGAAATAAAAGGGCTCGGACAAAGTTACGGGATAGTTTCATCGGGACTTTCCTCTCGGGGGTGGAAGGTTGCTCCCGGAGAGGAGTGCAATCGCCGTGCTCGCGCCGCCAAGGATGTTTCGGGGAATAGCGCCCCGGGCGGAGGGCACGTCGTATGCTTTCTATAGAGGTAGGCCCCCTGCCGAAGTTCTCGAAAGGACGGTTACCTATGAAAAGCCACCGAAACGCCGGGATTCCTTTTTTGGCCAGTGCGTTCGCGTTTTTATTCGCCTCGCTTCCCGTCTCCACGGCTCTCGAAATCGGAGGGAACAAGGATATCGGAGGGAGCAAGGACGGAATTCGTGATCGCCAAAGTGAAGATGCGGGTGCCCACTCCGTCTATAGCGACGAGCGTCTTATGAAGGAAATTCGGAATACACTCAAATCGGACGATTCACTTTCGCCGGAAGCCCGGGATGTGAAGGTCTACGCGGCGAACGGAAACGTCATTCTGAAAGGATATGTCGCCTCGCCCGAAGAGAAAATGCACGTTGAGGAAATCGCCAAGCAGGCCGCCCACGCCGGACTCATCGAGAACGACCTGAAAATCCAGAATCAGTAACGCCCCTTTCGGCTCAAGAAAGAAACGGAGAAGTGTCATGTCCTTCGCTACCGGACATCAAGCCGCCATCGGAGTCTATACCGAACCGGACCCGGTCGGTCCGGTCATCGAACGGCTTAAACGAGCCGGGTTTCGCGGACGCGATATCTCGCTCGTGATGCCCGCGAAACCCGTTCGGGCCGCCCATGTCGCGATCGGCGCGGCAGGCGGCGCGGCCCTAGGGGGCGGATTCGGGTGGCTCGCCGGCCTCGGCGCCCTGGGAATTCCCGGGGTCGGTCCCTTCATTGCGGCGGGTCCGCTCCTCGCGGTCTTAGCCGGAGCCGGAATCGGCGGCACTTTAGGCGGTATCGCCGGCGCGCTTTCCGGAATCGGTGTTCCGGAGTACGAAGCGCGACGCTACGAAGGACTCGTCAAGGAGGGCAACGTCCTCGTCTCGGTCCATATCGAGGATCGACTCATCGCGGAACGAGCGATGCGGATTCTCCGCGAAACCGGCGCGCGCGATATCTCGATCGCCGAGGAAGCGAACGCGCCGACGATCCAATACGGAAATGCCCGCCCGATTACGCGAGCGGACGATTATCAGTTTCATAAATGAGCGTTCAACGGTGAGCGCGAATTTAAAGCTTACACTCCGAGTCGGTCGCCACGTGCGAAGCGTCGACCCATCCCGTGCGATCTTCGGGAAGCTTCACTTTGATCATCCATTTGATTTTCGGGTGGGAAAGCGCGACCGCCCAGCAATCCTTGCTCGGCTTTTCGCATTTCAGCCCCTTCTTCAGGAACGGAACGTCGATCTTCTCGGCTCGCGTGGCGGTCCCGACTTGGGCGCGTCCGTTTTCGTCGGGTTCGCTGTAGAGGCCGATGGTCTGGCCCTTTTTCCAGTCGCCGTGATTGAAGACGACTTTCAGTTTTCCGGGATCGGAATGGACGCGGCCCGATGTCGCTTCGACCTCATCGCCGACTTTTACGGTCCCGGTCTTGTCGATGGCATCGTCCGTCTGGTAGACGTCGGCCGGGGCCGAAATTTTCCATTTTCCGAAACAGCAGTTCGATTCGTCGAGGCAGCCCCCCCGAACGAGCACGCGAAGATCCTCGTCGGCGGCGAGGGCGGGCGCGACGACGAGAAGGAGGACGGCGGAAAGCGAGGCGCGGAGATGGGTTTTCATGGGGTCTCCTTTCCCCCAGGATACGCCGATTTACCGGAAACGCTCGATGTAATTACATCGGCGACAAAGCTCCTCGGTTAATTTTTTTTCACGGAAACCGCGCAGGATCTTCAGGGCGCGGGGCGATTCGAGGATGTCGAGAATCCGATCATCGCGCGCGTTCCCGAGCGGAATACTCCCCTCTTTATCGAGGCAGCACGGCACGACCGTGCCGTCGACCAGCACGCCGAAATGGGTCGAGAGGCCGTGGCAGCGACCCGTGTCTCCGAGGATCGGGAGATCGAGCGATGGCCAGACGAACTCCGTATCGAAATGGAGATAGAGCCGCCCCCGGACGGGGAAACTTTTCCGCGCGCGCACGTCGATTTCCGTCGGCGCGACTCCCGCGCCGAACCGCGCGTTCACGAGCTCGAGAAGGCGGCGATTCCGAGCGCCGACGCCATTCGGATCGCCTGCGGTTCCGTCGAGATTCCAGAGTCGGTAGTTCACGTAGAGATCGGGCCGCTCGCGAAATGCGCGTTCGGTGAACGCGAAAATTTTATCGAGGTAGGGCTCCGGATCGCGCTCGGGAAAATTATCCGGAAAACTGTGAAGCGAAAAATTCACCTGCCGGATGATCGGATGCAGAAGGAGATCCGCCTGGCGTTCGCGAAGCAGAACGCCGTTCGTCACGAGAAAAATCGGTGCCGCGAATTTCGCGCAGACCTCGACGAAGGTTTCGAGCGCGGGGTGCACGAGAGGGTCGCCCATAAGGTGAAGGCAAACCTGATCGGTGACGGGAGCGACCTCCTCGACGATCTTGGCGAAGAGCGCCGGATCCATCATCGCCTTCGTGCGCACGACTTCGGGGCAAAAGCTGCACTGGAGATTGCAGATATTGCTGATCTCGATATTCACTTTCGAGAAGCGCTTCTTCTTCACCCCCTTCCCCTAGCATAAAACGGCCGCCGGTTGTAACTTCGCCGTCATGCTTCCCCTCCTCCTCGTTATCGCGTCCCTGACGAATGCGCGCGCGGCCGAAGGCCCCCTTCCCGAAGGGACCTCCGAGCACGAGCCGATCCGCTATTTCGAGCGGTATAAACCTTCGTTTTTTCTGCTCGGAAAACCGATCACGAAAGTTCAAATCAGCTTCAAGGTTCAGATCCTGCGCGAGATCCCGCTCTACTTCGCGTACTCCCAGCTTATGATGTGGGACCTTTTCAAGAATTCGGCCCCGTTCCGCGATCTGAACTATAACCCCGAAATTTTCTACCGACTTCGGCTCGGCGGGCCGCCCGAAAGCACGCGGTATCTCGACCTCGGGCTCTTCGAACACGAATCGAACGGGCTCGGCGGACCCGATTCACGCGGCTGGAATCGATCCTCGATTCGCTATACCAGCACTCGGCTCCTGCCGAGCCGCGGAGTCTGGTGGTCGGTGAAGCTTCAGCTTCCGTACGATATGCCCGAGCCGGAAAGCAAACGTCTGCCGCAGCGGCGCGGGCTCTGGGAGGCCCAAATCTCGGCGAGCGACCTCTTCAATATGTTCGACGTGAACGAGCTCATTCTCCGCGTCTGGGGCGGCGGCGCTTCGCGCGTGAATCCTTTCCAGGGGGGCCAGGAGCTTACCTATCGCGAGAAGGACTCCTCGCGGATCGTCCTCCTGCCCCTCTACCTTCAGATCTTTCACGGCTACGGCGAAAATCTTCTCGACGCCGAGGACAACCGCTGGGGCCTGCGCGCGGGCGTGGGATTTTGAGCGACACTTAGAAGCGGTAGCCGATGCCGGCGCCAAACTGAAGGTCGCGGGTATGCATCGACGCGCTGATCGACTGATTGAAGCCCGTCATCCCCGCTTGCTGATAGTAGGCCTGGAGGGAATCCCGGAGCTTCTGTTCGTCGATCAGGTTCGCGAGGCCGTAGAAGTAGCGGGCGTCGAGGGTAAGCGCGATATTCTTCGCGAGCGGAATTTCGCCGCGTGCGCCGACCGCCGGGCCGAAATCGAGGCGGTTATAGCCCGCGTGCGCGTAGGAAACCGATTGGGACTGTCCATTCTCGTCTTTTCCGTGGAGGTCGCCCACGAATTCCGAGACGTAGGCGCCCGCGCCGATCGAAAATCCTTCCACCGGATAGTAGCGTGCCATCGCGGTCGCGCGGACCGTCGAGAAGATCGCGTAGCCCGAATTCGCGGAATCGGTTTTCCCGTCCGACGTGGACGAGTCGAATTTCTTCGCGATGTAAGCGAGGTTGCCTTCGATCCCGAGCCTTTCCGAAGGCTTCATCGTCGCGCCGATCGCGAGGCCCTGGGCGCCCGACTTTCCGTCGACCGAACCGTCGCTCGACTGACTCTCGACGGTAGAACCGGAAGTCACGATCGAAGTGGTGTGGGTTGAAATCTTATTCATGCCGCCGACAAGCTCAACGGTCATGAGGACCGGCTTCGACGCGCGTTTCGCGGTAAATTCGTTCGTCTTCAGGGTCGACGTCGAGCCCGGAGCCGGGGTGACGACGAGGCCGGCGAAGGCCGAGGTGGACACGAGGGTGGAAAGCAGGAGGACGGAATAAGGGCGGATCATGGGAACTCCCGAGGTTATAAAATGGGCTCCAGAGGCCCTTCATACCGATAATAACGCTACGCGTCAAGAACCCGTTTCCGTAGAGTAAATCCTAAGGATTCACGCCCATGCTGGAGACCCTGCTCACTTCCTTCACGCTCGTCGCCGCCAGCGAAATGGGCGACAAGACCCAACTCCTCTCCTTTTCGCTCGCTGCGCGCTTCCGCAAGCCCGTGCCGATCCTGGCGGGGATCTTCGTCGCGACGATCGCGAACCACTCGCTCGCCGCCGGCGCCGGGACGTGGATCGCGGGACACTTCGGCGCGAAGACGATGGCCCTCACACTCGGGGTGCTCTTCCTCGCGTTCGGCGTCTGGACGCTGAAGCCCGACACGCTCGACGAGGCGGCCGCGCCGGGAAAATTCGGCCCGTTCCTCACGACGGTCGCCCTCTTTTTCCTCGCGGAAATGGGCGACAAGACCCAGTTCGCGACGGTCGCGCTCGGCGCCCGTTTCCAGAACACCCTCCTCGTCACCGTCGGTACGACCGCCGGCATGATGGTAACCGACGGCCTCGCCGTTTTTCTCGGCGACCGGATCGCTCACCGCGTGCAAATGAAGCAAGTCCGCTGGTTCGCAGCCTCGCTTTTCTTCGTGTTCGGTATCGTGAGCCTTGTGCAGGGCTTCGCCGCCTAGGCGGCGCCGACTATTTCGTGATTTTCAGGACGCCCTTCATGGTCGCGTGTCCCGGAAACGTGCAGACGTAAGGATAGTCACCCGGCTCGGACGGCGCGGTGAATTCGATCGTCTGGGATTCGCCGGCGTCGATCAGCTTGCCCTTGGCGATGATGTCGGCGCTATCGGCGACCCAACCTTTTTCCGGGCCGGCGGCGACCGATGCGTCGATCACGCCCTGGGCTTTGCCGGGTTTCACGAGCACGAAGTTATGGGTCATGCCCTTTGAGCTCGAATTGTTCTTGAAGGTGATCGCGACTTTCGCGCCGGCCTTCACGGTCAGCTTGTCCTTGCTGAAGACCATCTCTTCCTTATTTTTCGCGGTGCCGGTACCGAGATCGATCTTTACGGCGCCCGAGGCGGCGAATGCGGAGGCGGAAGCAGTCAGGAAGAGCACCAGTAAGTTCGCGGATTTCATCGAGGTTCTCCAGGGTAAGGGATAATTTCCACGATTGTATTCCTCGGGTAGAATGGAAGCAATGGAAGGAACGGGCGAAAAAATCGTTCTCTACGACGGGGTTTGTAACCTCTGCGACGCCGCGATTCGATTCATCCTTCCGCGCGATTCGGGTGGACGCATTCGCTTTGCTCCGCTGCAGAGCGCGACCGCTAGGCGAATCTTGGCGCAGTACGGCATACCGGAATCGGCGGCGCTCGAAAGTATCGTCTGGATCGAGGAAGGCCGTCCCTATCTCCATTCAGACGCGATTCTTCGGATCGCGGGACAGCTCGACTTCCCCTGGAAATTCGCCGGGATTTTTCGCGCGGTTCCCCGTCCGATTCGGGACGGAATCTATCGGTGGATCGCTCGAAATCGGTACCGATGGTTCGGAAAGGAAGACGCATGTCTCCTTCCCCGACCGGAATGGCGAGCGCGTTTTCTCGAGTGGCCGGTGGACGACCGCCCATCGGCGCGATAGAAATCCGTATTCTCTAAGCGTGGCTCTCTGGTGGAATTGGTAGACGCGCCGGACTCAAAATCCGGTATCCGCAAGGGTGTCCGAGTTCGATTCTCGGGAGAGCCACCATTTGTCAATCTGTTCGAACCATGGAACAGAGAAAAATTGCTC
>JAYVXM010000289.1:0-5920 GCA_043785205.1 Bdellovibrionales bacterium | reverse complement strand
AACGGGTTTCGGATTTGTCGAACGCTTCTCGGCGCTCGTTTGGGCCTTCACGCTTCCACTCCTGCCCCAGATTACCGGACCGGACCGGGAGTACCTTCGCGTCGATCTCGACTTAAAGACACTGAATCTCGTCACGGTCGTCCAACGCGCGATTTACCTGGGCTTACTTATTCCGGCGGCGAAACTTTATCCGAGCTCATTTTCGCTATTCGCCGCTTGCGGTATCGCGACTACGATCGCGACCGCGGTTTTCGCACGCGCGAAGGTCGAGCGAAAATTCGCCGGAATTTCCCCGGCACCGATCGCGGAAGGGTCCGGATTCGGGCTGATTCATGAGTCGCTTCGCGGGTTCTCGATCTGGAATCACCTTTCCGGGGTCATCACGGGATGGATCCAGACGATGGACCTCTTCTTCATCGGTTGGTTCCGCATGCCCGCCGCCGAAATCGGAATTTATAGCGTCGTTCTCAAGCTCGCGAACTTCACGCTCACGCTTCCCTACGCGGTCTCAAATCTCTTCATCGTCTATCTCGGACGGGAGAAGATTCCGAATCGGAAGCAGGAAGTCCGGGCCCTCTTCCGGTTCACGCTCATCCTCGCGGTCTTCGCCGCCTTCCAGGCGTTCGTCGCGTACTTCCTTGCCCCGTTCGTGATCGCGACGTTTTCGCGCGGGCGGTGGAGCCCGGCCGAACAGGCCCGCATGGTCGGCTGGCTGAAATGGATCCTTCCCGCGACCGCCCTCTTCGCCTCTCTCCTCTTCTGGAGCGGCTGGATGGGAATTCGCACCTCGTTTCGCCGGCTCGTCTTTTCGCTCTACCTTCCCTGGGGAGTGGCGAGCATCCTCATCTACGCTTGGTCCGCCAGGTCCGGGGGAGCCGACGCCGTCGCCCGAGCGAACATGTCCGTTATCGGGGTTTTCGTATTCCTTCTGGCGATCTCGTCGTTTCGTCGTTATGAATAATTTCAGTGGAAAAGTCGGCTAAAATCTTTGTCGCAGGGCACCAAGGGCTGGTCGGATCGGCGCTCGTGCGGCGGCTCCAGGCGCTCGGGTACTCGAACCTGATTCTCCGTGATCGCCGGCAGGTAAACCTGATCGACCAAGCCGCGGTCGCCACCTTCTTCGCCGCCGAAAAGCCGGAATACGTCATTCATGCTGCCGGCCTCGTCGGCGGCATCATGGCGAACTCGACCCGCCAGGCCGACTTTCTGTACGACAACTTGATGATTGCGTCGAATGTGATCCGTGCCGCCGCCGACCACGGCACGCGGAAGCTCCTCTTCCTCGGCAGCTCGTGCATCTATCCGAAATTCGCGAAGCAGCCGATCCATGAGTCCCAGCTTCTCGCGTCCCCACTCGAACCGACGAACGAAGGCTACGCGATCGCGAAGATCGCCGGGCTCAAGCTCTGCACGATGTACCGACGCCAATACGGGAAGGACTTCATCTCGGCGATGCCGACGAACCTTTACGGGCCGAACGATAATTTCGACCTCGTCTCTTCCCATGTCCTTCCGGCGCTCCTGCGAAAATTCCACGACGCGAAGTCGAAGGGCGCTCCCCAGATCGTCCTCTGGGGGACCGGGAAACCGCTCCGCGAATTCCTCCACGTCGACGATCTCGCGGACGCGCTCGTCACTCTGATGGATCGCTACGCCGATGAACAAACGATCAACGTCGGCTCGGGCGAAGAAATTTCGATCGCCGAACTCGCCCGGATCGTCGCCGAAGTCGTCGGCTACCGCGGCGAACTCGTTTTCGACACCGCGAAGCCCGACGGTACCCCACGGAAAATCCTCGACTCCGGTCGTCTCCGCGCGCTCGGCTGGAAACCGAAAATTTCGCTCTCCGAAGGAATTCGAAAAACCTACGAATGGGCGCTCGCGAATTCGGCGCTTCAATAGTCGGCGAGGAGAAGATCCGCGATGGGAGTGAGTTTAAACGACGCGAAGCTACTCACCCGGATTTCCGCCGGCGGCGTCCCGTTCGGAAAACTACTTACGCTCGGCCGCCAACAACTCTACTTCCGCCCGGCCGACCTCGAAGCGACCCTTCGTTCCTCCGGAGTGTCCGCCGAAAAAATCGCCCGTTTTCTCGCCGAAGCGAAGAACCAGGGAAGCGCGGACCCGTTCTTCCGGGCGCTCGGCGCCGCGGAGATCACCTCGCTCGACTATTCCGACTATCAGGGCGCGTCCATCCAGCACGATCTGAACGCGCCGGTCGATCCGAAGCTCCACGATCGTTTCGACGTCGTCTTCGACGGCGGTACGATCGAGCACGTTTTTAATTTTCCGGTCGCGATCGGAAACGCGATGGAAATGGTCCGCGTCGGCGGCTCCCTCATCTCCGTCACTCCGGCGAACAACCAAATGGGCCACGGGTTCTACCAGTTCAGCCCCGAGCTCTTTTACAACGTGCTCTCCAAGGAAAACGGCTACCGCGTCGCCTCCATGATCGCGCTCGAACTTTCTCCGGCGAATCGGTGGTATTCGGTCGAGAACCCGGCCGTCATTCGGTCGCGGGTCACGCTGACGAATCTCTGGGGCGTGAATCTTTTCGTTCACGCCGTCCGAGAGGCGAAAACTCCGCTCTTTCGCTCTAACCCGCTCCAGAGCGATTACGCCGCGCTCTGGAAGGAAGGAGTCGCGAATCCCGCGCTCGAAACCTCGGCCGTGTCCGAGTCTACGGCCGGCTCGAGCGCGCGAAATTTCGTGAAACGATGGTTCCCGCTTCCGCTTTACGCGATGACTTCGATTCGCCTCCTTCTCCTGAGCTCCGCCTTCGGTTTTCGAAATTCGAAATTCTTCAAACGAGTCGTGGGCTGATCGGTGAAGTGGCTCCAATGGTCGACGGCCGACTTGCGGAACGGACTCGGCGGCGTCGAAGTTCACGCGCGGAGCCTCGCGCGGGAACTCGCGGCGCTCGGCCACGAACCGACGCTTTCGAGCGATCCTCGAGATCTCGAGCGCGACGACTGGGACGTCGTCCACTTTCACGGAAGCGCGACCCGTTCGATACTTTCGAAGCGGGCGATCCGGATCCACACGCTCCACGGGACGACGGCCGGACGAATGGCCGCTTGCCGGGAATGGTTCTGGCCGGGCGGCTACTCGGCGTTCGGGCGGGAGATTCGCGGCGTGCTCGCGGCCGACGTCGTCTTGAGCGTGCATCCCGAACTTTCTCTCCTTCGCCTCGCTCGGAAGGTCGGAAAAGTGAGCGCGGTCTGCTGGAACGGGTGGGACTCCGGTTCGGAGCGGGGCGAACTTTCCCCCGAAATCCGCGCGTCGCTCGCGGACCCCCGACCGAAGTGGCTCTTCGTCGGTCGCGGAAGCGACCCGATGAAAGGGGCTGACCGGATCCGGGGCGCGCTCCGAGCGAGGCCCGAGATTCATCTCCTCGCCGCGCCCGGCGCCGGTTTCGAATCGGTCTCGGGCGTATTTCGCACGGGGAAGCTCGACTCCTCCCAGGTCCGCGAGCTCATGGCCCACGCCGACGGACTCCTCATTCCCTCGCGTTACGAGGGCCATTCACTCGTCGTCCTCGAATCGCTCGCTTCGGGTCTCGTAGTCGTCGCGACGCCCGTAGGGGCGATCCCCGTTCTTCCGGTCGTCCTTGGATTAGAAGTCGTTCGTTCGGGCGACCCCGAGGAAATTCTCGAGGCGATGAGCCGCGCGGAGAAAAAAGGTCTCTTTACCGCCGAACAGCGCGCGGTCCGGCGAACGGAAAACCAGTCACGTCTCCCGCGCTGGAAATCGGTGGCGGAAATCGCGATTCGGGCGGTAGAAGAAGCGAAGGCCCGACGACCATGAAAGTAGAAACCGCCTACCCCCAGGAAATTTGGGACGAAGAGCACGTTCGCGACCGCTTCGAGGTCGCGGACGCGGGCGATCAAGTTCGGCGATGGATGGACCGCTGGCTCGGCGAGCTTCGGGGACCCGAAGTGCGGAGCCTCGAGATCGGATGCTTTCCCGGGCGTTACCTCGCGTACTTCGGGGAGCGCGGCTTCGAAGTGAACGGCGTCGACCTCACTCCGCGCGTCGCTCCCGAGATGCGTGACTGGCTCGCCGCCCGCGGATATCGCCTCGGCCGGGTGGAGAAAGGCGATTTCTTCGCCTTCGACGATCCGACGGGCTTCGACGTCGTTCTCTCGAACGGATTTCTCGAGCACTTCCCGGATTGGGAAAAGTGTTTCTCGCGCCATCTCGATCTCGTAAAACCGGGCGGACTCCTCCTCCTCGCCACGCCGAACTTCGTCGGCCGGATTCAGAACTTTCTTCATCGCGTACTCGATCGCGGGAATTTCGATCGTCACGTACTTCCCGCGATGGACCTCGCGGCGTGGCGGCGTCTCGCCGAAGCGCGCGGATTCGAAGTGCTCGACGCCGATTATTTCTACGAATTCGATTTTTGGAACGGCCCCCAGCCGCGGCCGATTTGGCAAAAAATCCTCAGCCGCGCGGTCCGGGCGCTCCGGCCGCTCCTCCGCCTCGTTATCCCCGCCGGTTCGCCTTCGGCGGCGCCGTACCTCGGGATCGTGGCGCGCCGACGGGCGTAGGCGGCGCCGGCTCTTTCTTCTCGCACCGAAGGAGCGCGAACGTATCGCCGCGAAATTCGGGGGTACAGTTCGCGGGCGCCGGGAATAGAAGCCGCGTCTCCCCGTAGAGCCACTTCGGAAGCGTCGGGCCGAAATCCTGCCACCGCTTTTTCACCGTCGGCTGAAACCCGAGTCGGTAAAGCGACATCGAATAGGGATAGGTCTCGATCCAGGCGCCGAGATTCTCCGGCGTGACGACGCCCTGATCGACGAGTTTGCGAAGTTTCGAATTAATCGCGGTTTGTTCCTTCGACGGGCACGAAGTCTCGGGCTTTCTCGCGTAGTCGTGGCGCGCGACCGGACCGACGGCGAACGCCCAGGTGAGGACGACGCCGAGGACGACCGCGCGGCTGAGTTCCTTCGGCAGCCATCCCTGGAACCGATTCGCGATCATCCCGCCCCAGGGCGCGGCGAAGCCGACGAGCGTGAGGGCGAGGATGGCGCCCCATTGCTTCTCGACCGGCCGGTGACCGAGGACGAGAAAGTAGAGCGAGGCGAGAAGGAAAACGAAGAAGGCGGCGACCACCCCCGGCGCGATCCGGCGCGCCTTCAGCGCGGTATAGCCGCCGAAGAGAAGGACGAGGACCGAGAGCCCGGTCGCGACCGGATCGAGCGTCGAGTAGAAATCTACGAGCGTTCCCCCCGGAACGTCGTGGGCGATTCGGCTCGACTCGTTAAAGTAGGCGATGAGGTAGTCGATGAGCGGCTGGCCGCGGACGGCCGCGATCATCGAGAGGTACGAAACGAGCGTGAGCCCGAGCGCGACTCCGACTCGAAAGGTAGCCTTACCGGAATGGAGCATCGCCGCGAAAAGGGTGGCGGGAAGGAAGAAAATAAACGTCGGCTTCATCACGAACGTGAACGTCGCGTAGGCCCCCGCCCGGTAGAACTTTTTCTCCTCGAGCGCTCGGTAGGCGAGCGCCGCGAAGAGAAGTCCGGGCATCTCGCCGAGGAATCCGAACGCGAAGTATCCGCCGAGCGGAACTTTCGAAAGTCCGTACGCGAAAATTCCGACCGCCCACGGAACGGCGAGCCAGTTCCGATCCCGAGAGTAAGCCGCGCGCGCGATCGCGAGGAGGACGAGGATAAACGTCGCGTAGACGAAGATCCGCCCCGAATTCGCGATGTCCTCGTCGGTGACCGCGTGAACGACGCTAGCTCCCCATGCCATCGGAAGTCCGGCGGTGATCGTCGGATCGAAGGGGAGGGTCCCATGCATCCGGTATCCCTTTCCTTCGGACCAGTTCTGGGCGGCTTGGGCGAAGAAGGATTCGTCGAGCGTGAAGTTAAAACAGTTCCACGGGGTCTGATCCTTCAGGATTCTTCCG
>JAYVXM010000288.1:0-1736 GCA_043785205.1 Bdellovibrionales bacterium | reverse complement strand
GTCGGTCGTCATGTCGCACGTCGCTTCCTCCACGCGACCCGCCACGGTAAGATTGTAATTGCCATCGAGACTACAGCCGGAGGTCCGATGTTCCATGCACGAGGATCGGACCTCGCTACAGCTTGAAAGATAACGAACCGCCGAAAGCGCATACATCGCGATGAACACCACGACTAGGGTGATTAGGGCCGACTTTAAAAATTTGAGTCGCATAGCCGATATTCTCCACGCGGAGGCGAAATTGTCACGAGATTAACCCTGCTTGTTCGCGCTCTGCGGGTTCGCATGTCCGCAAGTCGGACATTTTCCGTCCGTCGTGCCGAGCCGGAAGAAGGTCTCGGCGCAACGACAGGCGAATCCCGATAGGCGCGCGGGATTTCCCTTCACGTAACCGTGGGCGGGGATATCCCTCGTAACGACGGAGCCGGCTCCGATGAAAGCGTACGGCCCGATGGTCACGCCGCTTACGATGACGGTGCCCGCTCCGACCGTCGCGCCCTTGCCGACGCGAGTTCCGATCAAAACCTCCGGACCTCGTTTCACGAACGCCCGCGGTTTAAGGTCGTTCGTGAAAACCGCGGCCGGTCCGATGAACGCGTCGTCATCAATTTGAACTTTCGTCCAAATCGATACGCCGTTTTTTACCGTTACTCGATCGCCAACGCTCGCGCCGTTCTCGACGAATACGTGTTCGCCCAGGTTGCAGTGCGAGCCGATGCGGGCTTCCTTCATCACATGGGAGAAGCCTCAGACCCGAGTATGTTCGCCGATATTCACGGACTCGACCACCGCGAGTTCGTGGACGAAAACGCTATCCAAAAGCCCGGTCGGGCGGCGGCCCATCATCGGTAGTAGCTCTTAATGGCATCGGTGACGGCGCTTACTTCTTCGTCCGTCATCCCCGGAAAGATCGGGATCGAAAGGAGGGAAGATGCGGCTCGTTCGGAGACTGGAAAATCGCCGAGTTTATAGCCCAGATCCGCGTAGCATTTTTGCAGATGGAGGGGGATCGGATAATGGAGGCCCGTCTGGATCCCCGCTTCGTTCAGATGTTTACGGAGTCCTTCACGATCGGTCAAATTCCGGGCGAGGACGACGTACAGGTGATAAACATGCGTGCGGTCCTTCGCGACCTTCGGAAGCTTAAGGGCCCCGACTCCGGACAAGAGTTCTTCGTATCGTTTGGCGACTTTCGTTTTTTCTTCGGTTTCCCGCGGAAGGTTCCGAAGTTTGACCGAAAGAATGGCCGCTTGAATCGCGTCGAGCCGCGAGTTGTGACCGATCACGGCGTGATGGTATTTTTCGCTCTGTCCGACATCCCGCAGGATCTTCAACTTCGCGAGGAGGTCGGGACTCGAGGTGGTGATCGCTCCGCCGTCGCCCATGGCGCCGAGATTTTTCCCGGGATAAAAGCTGAAGCAGCCGGCGGTGCCGAAATTCCCGACGGGCCGCCCTTGGTACGTCGCGCCGTGCGCCTGCGCACAGTCTTCGAGGATCACGAGCTTTTTCGATTTCGCGAGTTCCATCAGCGGAGCCATCGTCGCGGGCTGTCCGTAGAGGTGAACGGGGAGGATGGCCTTCGTTTTCGTAGTGATCGCGCGGGCGACCGAGAGCGCATCGATGTTGTAACTGTCTTCTTCGACATCCGCGAAAACGGGTCTCGCGCCGACGCTCGAGATGGCGAACGCGGTCGCGGCGAAAGTGTTCGCGGCGGTGATGACCTCGTCGCCCGGCCC
>JAYVXM010000287.1:0-1736 GCA_043785205.1 Bdellovibrionales bacterium | reverse complement strand
CCGTTCGAGAGGCGCCATTTTTCGGAGCAGGTTCCGGATTTTTCCGGCGTCGAAGCCCGTACCGACGCGGCCGAGGTACCGGTACTCGCCGTCGGCCTCCCGGGCGGCGAGTACGAGCGAGCCGAAACCGCTCCGCTTTCCCCGCGGCGGAGTATACCCCGCGATGATGAATTCCTGTCCGTGACGGCACTTCGACTTTAACCACTGTCCGCCGCGTCCGGAAACGTAGGGCGCGTCCCGATCCTTCGAGACGATGCCCTCGAGCCCGAGCTCGCAGCCTCGGGCGAGCATCCGCTCGGCGTCGCCTTCGGCGTGATCGCTGTAGCGGATCGTTTTCGCGTTCGATCGCGCGGGCCGAAGGAGGATCTCGAGCGCCGCTTTTCGCTCATGCAGCGGAAGTTCGCGAAGATCCTTGCCATTGAGCTCGAGGAGATCGAAGACGAAATAAACGAGTCGCGAACCGTCGCCGTTCTTCAGGGCGGACTGGAGCGCCGAAAAATCGGTGCGCCCCTTCGAATCGAGCGCGACGATCTCCCCGTCGAGGAGCGCGCTCTCGGCGCGGAGTCGGCCGAGCGGTCCCGCCAGCGACGCGAATTTTTTCGACCAGTCGAGTCCCTTTCGGGAGTAGAATTTTGGCGCTTCGCCGGCCGTCTTGCGGAGCTGGACGAGCGTCCGGTAGCCGTCGAACTTGATTTCGTGAAGCCACTTCGGTCCCTTCGGGGGGGCGTCGACGAGCGTCGCGAGCTCCGGTTCGACGAAACCGAGCGGCGGCGGCAGACTCGCCCTTTTCGCCGTCCGCGGAATTTTCCGGGCCGGTTTTTCCTTCGATCGCCATATGCGCGCCCCCTGGGCGATCGTTCGGGATTCGGGAAGTCCGCGCGCGACCTGGTCGCGGGTCAGAAGCTTCTTTGAAAGGGCGCTCTCCGGCCGCTCCTCGACGATCGGGTGGGGATCGGGGGACGGGTGGGCGGCCCGGTCATGCCGCTTCACGAGGAGCCATTGGGCCCGTTCGCCTTCGCCGCGAATCCGAAAGAGAACCCAGGCGCCGTGGAGTTTCTTTCCCGAGAGCTCGAATTCGAGCCGTCCGCGCCGATATCCGACGCGCGGGTCGCCGACCGGGGTCCAAGTCCCGGTATCCCAGACGATGACTTCGCCCCCGCCGTACTCGCCCTTCGGGATTCGACCTTCGAAGGACGCGTAGCTGATCGGATGATCCTCGACCTGCATCGCGAGCCGCTTTTGGCCCGGATCGAGGGACGGGCCTTTCGGAACCGCCCAGCTCTTCAGCGTGCCGTCGAGCTCGAGGCGGAAGTCGTAATGGAGGTGGGACGCGTCGTGCTTCTGGATGACGAAGAGATTCTTCCCCGTCCGCTTCCGCTTCCCGGCGGGCTCGGGCGTTTTCCGGAAATTCCGTTTTTCGTTATACTCACGAAGCCCCACGGCGAGTCCTCGCGGTCTTCGGTTTCGATTTCTGCTCGAGGCTCTTTTTCAGGAGCGGCATGAGGTCGAGAACTTTCGTCGAGGGATCGGCTTCGGTTTCTTCGGCTTCGAACGCCTCGATCGCCTTGCCGCCCTTCACTTTCGCGCGGATAAGGCGCATGACATCGTTATAGTAAGTATCGCGATATTTCGCGGGATCCCATTTCGCGCTGAGACCCCGAATGAGGGCTTCCGCCATATCGAGCTCGCGTTTCGTGACCGCCGGCTTTCGCGCGATCCGGTGGATCGCGCGCGCT